>CAZTEM010000019.1:0-35780 GCA_964612755.1 uncultured Desulfobacterales bacterium
TGTTCATATATATTGACCAGAACCTTCAACGCGGATCTGGTCTGGCTTATGATGAGGCGTGCTGCTCCCTTGTCGATATATTTGATGCCCACAATCTTACAGGGATCCAAAACCATTTTCAGCAGGACTTAAAAAAATTTATGGGGAACCACATGCGCCGCAGGGCTTTGATGCAACGTATGGTAAAAGTCGGAATCTGGAAAGACAGCTAGAACAAATAATAAAAAAATTTGCCGCGATTGAAAATACTTAAAAATTATTATATATAATACATTTTAGGAGCAATTATTATTTAATACATATATGCAATTTTATCCGGTTAATATAAATATCAAAAATCGAAAATGCCTTGTTGTGGGAGGCGGTGCTGTTGGCGCAAGAAAGGCTTTGACTTTAATCAAGGCAGAAGCCTGTATAACAATTGTAAGCCCGAAATTCACCTCTGATTTTACCAGCATTGAAAAACTTGGTGCAAAGCTTTTACAAAAAAAATATGATGCTAATGATATTAAGGGGATATTCCTTGTTATTGCAGCAACAGATGATTCAGATCTTAACCTTGAAATAAGCAGACAGGCAAAAAAAGAAAATATACTCTGCAATATTGCTGATCTGCCAGATGAGAGTGACTTTATCCTGCCTTCAATAATAGATAGAAATGACCTCATGATAACAATATCAACATCTGGCAAAAGCCCTGCCCTGGCAAAAAAAATCAAACAAAACCTTGAGAACGAATTTGGCAGTGAATATTCTGACTTTTTAATTATAATGGGAAAAATAAGAAAAAAGCTCCTGGGTGAAAACCACAGTCCTGACAAACACAGGATAATTTTTCACAAACTTGTTAACAGCCAGTTACTTGATGCAATCAAAAATAAAGATTATATACAAGTTGATGATATTCTTAAAAAAATACTTGGCAGAGATTTTACTTATGATAACCTTTTTGCAGGAGATGCTTGATGACAGCTCACGGCATTGATAATATCGAGATGCTTCTATATTTTGTTACATTTCTATATTTTGCAAGTATGACAGGATATATTCTTTTTCTTTTTAAACAAAAGGATACAATTGAAAAACCGGCATTATTATTCATGGGAACCGGTGTCTTATTACATTTTATATCAATAATAACTAAATCCTTTGCAACAGGAAATTTACCTGCAAATAATATGGGACAAAACCTTTCCATTGCAGCCTTAGCTCTTTCAGGAGCATTTATTTATTTCAGGTATCGTTCAAAATTGAAAATCCTTGGAGTATTTGCTTCTCCGCTTATACTTTTGATCATGATTTCAGCCCTTGCTATTCCGGAGCCATCAATAAAACATAACACAGCCATACACAATATCTGGCTTGTGTCACATATAAGCCTTATATTTATTGGCGAAGCTGCACTTATTCTTGCATGTGGTGCAGGTATCTTATATCTGATTCAGGAAAACGGCATAAAAGGGAAAAAAACAGGCTTTTTTTTCAAAAGACTTCCCTCCCTTGATCTATTGGATTATACAAGTTATCTATGCATGGTCACAGGATTTACAATGCTGACCTTTGGGCTTGTTACAGGTTTTATATATGCAAAATCAGCCTGGGGAAATTTCTGGACAGGAGACCCCAAAGAAGTATGGTCCATTGCAACCTGGCTTTTTTATGCAGCGCTTTTACATTGCCGCCTGGTTTCAGGGTGGCAGGGTAAAAAATCTGCGATTCTGACCATAATCGGGTTTGCTGCGCTTCTTTTTACCTTTCTTGGGGTTAACCTATTTATCGGGAGCCATCATCAGGTTTTTACAAACTGATTTCATAAAATATTAATAATAATAAAAATATGACAATAAATAAAACAATACCTGAAATAATACTCCTGGGCGCAAATCATAAAACAGCTTCTGTTGAATTAAGGGAGTGCATATCTTTTTCCAAGGACGATACTCTTCAAGCCATTGAAAAATTAAAAAAACTGGATAACATAAAAGAAGTATTTCTTTTTTCCACATGCAATAGAACGGAAATATTATTCATTCCCAAAGAAAAAAATAATATTGACACCATTAAAAACTTTATTGCCGAATTTAAAAATATCCCTGTTTCTGATTTTGAAAATTCACTTTATATATATAAAAATGATGATGCTGTAAATCATCTTTTCCAGGTTGCTGCGAGTCTTGATTCAATGGTAATCGGCGAGCCCCAGATATTAGGGCAGATAAAAGCTGCTTTTAAATTGGCAACTTCAAACAATTCATCAGGAGTCATTCTTAACAGGCTTTTGCACAAAACTTTCAGTATTGCAAAAAAAGTCAGAAAAGAAACAGGTATTGGAGATAATGCAGTCTCAATAAGCTATGCAGCAGTGGAACTTGCCGGAAAAATTTTCAATGACTTATCCACAAAAAGCGTGATGCTGATAGGTGCAGGAGAAATGGCAGAGCTTGCAGTGGAGCATCTTTTATCCCATGATGTAAAAAAAATAATTGTTGCTAACAGAACATTTGAAAATGCTGTTAACCTTGCAGAAAAATTTAAGGGTCAGTCTGTTAAATTTGAAGAAATGGAACTCATACTCCAGGAAGTTGATATTGTCATAAGCTCCACAGGTGCCACCCAATACATATTAAATAAGAACCAGATTAAACAAATCATGCGCACAAGGAAAAACCGCCCTCTTTTTTTTATTGACATTGCTTTGCCCCGGGATATTGATCCTGAAGTAAACAAAATCAATAATACATATTTATATGATATTGACGACCTTCAAAATATTGTTAATGAAAATATTGGTAAAAGGGAAAAAGAAACTGTAAAAGCCCAGCGGCTCATTGAAGAAGCTGTAATTAAATTCAAAAAATGGCTCAAAGATCTTGAAGTTGTCCCAACCATTATAGCTTTAAAGGAAAAAATAGAAAAAATCACTGAAATCGAGACCGGGAAAACCCTTTCAACAATGGATAAGCTCTCTGTCAAAGAAGTTGAGTCCATTAAAAGAATGACAAAAGCCATTGCAACAAGGATACTTCATGACCCCATACGATTTTTAAAAGAACCAGGAGACCATCGTAAAAACTCTTTTTATCTCAATGCTGCAAGACAAATCTTTAACCTTGATTTAAATGATGATAATCAGGACAATTGAATTTAATATAAAAAATTAATTGACAAAATCCTTAATAAAAGTTAGTTGTATAGGTTTTAACTCGTTGAAATTTAAAGGAGATTTTGGCAATGGTACAACCCGATTTCAATAAAGGTCAGGGTCTTATTCCCGTTATAACCCAGGAATATGGAACAAATGAAATCTTAATGCTGGCATATATGAACAAACAAGCCTTTGAAGAAACTCTTAAATCCGGTAAGGCAACATATTTCAGCAGATCAAGAAACAAGCTATGGAAAAAAGGAGAAACTTCAGGTAATATGCAAGATATTAAAGAAATAAGAATAGATTGTGATAATGATACTATTCTTATTAAAGTGGACCAGAAAGGCGGAGCTGCCTGCCATCTGGGATATAAATCCTGTTTTTTCAGAAAAATTGATAATAATGGATTAATTAAAATAACAGAAGACAGGGTCTTTGATCCAAAAGAGGTGTATAAATAATGGAAAAAATATTAAAATTAGGTCTGCCAAAAGGGAGCCTTCAAAATGCAACCCTTGCTTTATTTAAAAGGTCAGGCTGGAATATAAATGTGAATGGGAGAAGCTATTTTCCTGATATTAATGACGATACCATTGAATGTGCCTTGTGCAGGGCCCAGGAAATGTCCATTAATGTTGAAAGTGGCATAATAGACGCAGGACTCACAGGAAAAGACTGGATTGCAGAACATGAATCTGATGTCCATGTTGTGTGCGACCTTGTATATTCAAAAACAAGTGCCCGCCCTGCAAGATGGATAGTTGCCGTTGCAGGGGATTCTGACATAAATTGTCTTGAAGAACTTGAAGGCAAAACAATTTCTACAGAACTTGTACAATTTACCAAAAGATTTTTTAAGGAAAAAGGCATTAATGTTAATATTAAATTTTCCTGGGGAGCAACCGAAGCTAAAATAGTATCTGGCCTTGCTGATGCCATTGTAGAGATCACCGAAACAGAAAGTACAATCAAGGCTCATAATCTAAAGGTCATACATGAAATAATGCAGACCAATACCCAGTTTATTGCCAACAAACAAGCATGGGAAAATCCTGAAAAAAGGGAAAAAATCGAGCAGATTGCAATGCTGCTAAAAGGCGCCCTTGTTGCAGAAAAACTTGTTATGATTAAAATGAATATACCTGAAAATCTTTTAGATAAGATAATAAAACTTTTACCAAGCTTAAATGCCCCTACAATTGCCTCTTTATACAAATCAAGCTATTATTCTGTTGAAACTGTTGTGGACTCAAGTGTTGTAAGGACACTTATACCAATACTATTAAAAGAAGGAGCCGAAGGAATAATAGAATATTCCTTAAATAAGGTCTTGTAATGAAAAATATTAAAGTTGCAAAAAGATGTGAATCCATTACACCTTTTCTTGTAATGGAAGTTATGGAAAAAATCCATAAAATGGAATCAAAAGGCATAGATGTAATTCATCTTGAAATAGGTGAACCTGATTTTAATGTTCCCGAATGCGTTCAAACAGCTACGGCAAAAGCATTCAAGAATAATGAAACAAGTTATACCCATAGTCTTGGAGATTTAAGGCTCAGAAAAGCAATTGCTCAATGGCATAAAGACAAATACAATACCATTGTAAACCCTGATAATATACTTGTAACCTCAGGGACTTCCCCTGCCATGCTGTTGCTTTTTTCTGTCCTTGTAAACCCTGGTGATGAAATTATTATTTCAGACCCCCATTATGCCTGCTATCCTAACTTTATCAAATTTTCTGAAGCTGTTCCTGTGAAAGTCCCTGTATATGAAAATGAAGGGTTTCAATATACACCAAAGGCAATAGAGACAAAAATCACTCCCAGAACCAAAGCAATTTTAATCAATTCTCCTTCCAATCCAACAGGCAATTTAATGTCAAAAAAAAGGATGCAGGAGATATCTGATCTTGCTGATGAGCATGGTATATATATTATCTCGGATGAGATCTACCACGGTCTTGTTTATGAAGGCAATGAGCATTCCATACTTGAATTTACCAATGATGCTTTTGTTTTTAACGGATTTTCAAAACTATTTGCCATGACAGGTTTAAGATTAGGATATCTTATAGCGCCGACCCAATTCATGCGTGCATTGCAGATTCTTCACCAGAATTTTTTTATTTGTGCCAATGCCACAACTCAGATTGCAGGGATTGAAGTTCTTGAGCATGCAGATAAAGACACTCACAATATGAATCAGCGTTATAATGAAAGAAGGAAATATATGATAAAAAGGCTTAAGGACATGGGACTTGGCATACCTGTTGAGCCCACAGGAGCCTTTTACACCTTTGCCAATGTCAAACATATTTCCAATGATTCCTTTGCCCTTGCCATTGATATCCTTGAAAAAGCCCATGTGGGAGTAACCCCGGGCATTGGATTTGGAGCAAATGGAGAAGGATATTTAAGATTTTCCTATGCAAACTCCCTTAAAAATATTGAAAAGGGGCTTGACCGCCTGGAGGATTATTTTAATCAAATAAAATGATAATAAAAAATGCTGAATTTATTAAAAGTGCTGTAAAACCAGCGCATTATACTGATCCTGAATATCCTGAAATAGCTTTTGCAGGCAGATCAAATGTTGGTAAATCCTCTCTTATCAATACCCTTGTAAACAGAAAAAAACTTGTCAAAACAAGCTCAAAGCCAGGAATGACTCAGCTTATCAACTTTTTTGTAATAAATGGCAAAGTCTCGTTTGTGGATCTTCCGGGTTATGGTTATGCAAAGGTATCAAAAAAAATCCGGCAGACCTGGGGCAAAATGATAGAAGTTTACCTTGCAACTCGTCAAAACCTGTTAGGTCTTGTACTATTAATTGATATCAGAAGAGGACCTGAAAAAGAAGAACTTGAGCTGATAAGCTGGCTCAAAGATGCAAACATTAATACAATTATCGTTTTTACAAAAGCAGACAAACTTTCAAAGCCCAAACAGCAAAAAGCTCTTGCTCCTGCACTGAAAAAATTAGACCTTGAAAGACAAGATATCCTTCTTTTTTCAGCAAAATCAAAACTCGGTAAAGAACAACTATTAAAAAAAATAGAATATACTATAAATTATGATGAATAATACAAGTAATTCAAAAGACTTTAAATGCGGATTTGCAGCTATTATAGGAGCACCAAATGCCGGCAAATCAACACTCTTAAATCACATTTTAGGTCAAAAAATTGCAATCACCTCCAAAAAGCCCCAGACTACAAGGGACAGGATTTTAGGTATTGCCAATAATGAAAAATCTCAAATTATATTTCTTGATACACCCGGTATTCACAAGGCAACAACCCTGCTCAACAGAAAAATCGTTGAACAGGCAGTCCAGGCTGTAAGAGATGTTGATATCATCCTTTTTATGAAAGATGTGTCATCAAAAAAAGGCAGAGAAGCAGAAGAAATCATAGCAAGACAACTTGTTCAAGCCGACAAAGATGTAATTTTAGTATTAAATAAAATCGATCTCATAAAAAAATCTGCTATTTTACCAATTATTGAGCAATCAAAGGAAATCTTTGATTTTAAAAGTGTCATACCTGTGTCTGCTAAAAAAGGCATGCAGATTGATAAGCTTCTTCTTGAAATAGAAAAAATTCTGCCCCAGGGCAATCCTCTTTTCCCAAAGGATATGTTTACTGATGTTTCCGAGCGATTTTTAGTACAGGAACTTATTCGTGAAAAAATATTTAGATTAACCGGTATGGAAATCCCCTATTCCACAGCAGTTACCATAGATTCATTTAAAAACAGGAAAAAAGTCATTCATATCCATGCAACAATTCATGTAAATCGTAAATCACAAAAAGGTATTATTTTGGGGAAAAAAGGTGCGATGATAAGAAGTATAGGTGAAAAAGCGCGATTTGATATTGAAAAAATGACAAACTCCAAAGTATTTCTTGAACTTTTTGTAAGAGTAACTAAAGACTGGACCAGGAATGAAAGACATTTGAATGAGTTTGGCTATTAAAACAAGATATTATCATGAATAATTTTGACATTTATCCAGATGAGCGTTCTTTAAAAAAAGAAAAACACAAAGCAAGGATTATGAGAAATAGTCAATGGTGGAAACGTAAGCGTTCTACTGGTATCTGTCATTATTGCAACAAAAAATTTATTCCCAGAGAGCTTACAATGGATCATGTAATTCCCATTGCCAGAGGTGGTAAAACCGAAAAATCAAATGTTGTTCCCTGCTGTAAAGAATGTAATACAAAAAAAAAGCAGCTTTTACCATCAGAATGGACAGAATATATGGATTCGCTCCAGAGACTATCTTAAAAAAACAGCGGAGAATAATAGTCTTTAAATGACAATATTCACCGCTGTTTAAATTGATTTGATCTTTATCTTTTTAATCTCTATTTCTTAGTACAAAGTCTGTGAATTGTCTGGGCATGCCACTCACCTCTACCTGAGAAGGTCGGCTGTCCAAGAGATATAAGCTGAGTTGCAACCTCATCATAGGTCGCACCTTTTTCACGCATGGTATAAATTATATCCATGACTGCTTCTCGGCTTAATAATTTATTATCAGAAGGTCTTGCAGCAATAATACCAACCTCTTCACCGGTTTTTTTCCTTTTTATAACGTTTCTTTCCGGGACTTGCGGCTGGTCTTTTTTTGCCTGAACTTTAGGTTTTGCCTGTTTTTTTGCAGGTTTTGCTGCACGGGGAGCAGGTTCTATATACTCTTCTTCTTTTTCAAAAGATTCTTCGGAATATCCGTCAGTGACAAAACTTAAGTATCCGACTATCTCTTCAATGGCATTTGCCTGGCGTTCAAGGGTGTCATTTGCCTTTTCCTGAACTGTAATAAGGTATTCCTGATTCTTTGCAAGGGCATCAACAATAGAAGCCAAGTTATCTACAGCATCAGTAAGTAATGACATTGTAGGATCGCTTTGAGGCATTGGGATTTCATCTATTTCATGTTTGCGGCTCTGGGGAGTAACAGGTCGTACATTTCGACCGCCGGCAGTAAAAGACTGGAATCTGGGATGCTGAGATTGAGCAGCATAATGGTAAGAAGTATCATAATTTTTACGTTTCTTACCCGGACGTTGTTTATCTGCCTGGGCAGATCGTAAATTTTTTAAAAAATCATTCATTGATTTCTCCTTCTAAATATTTTGGATATATTAATAAGTCTCCAATTGATTTTTATTTATTAAATCTTCATAAAATATTCGCTTAAATAAAATTTAAGTATTTATCTTAAATATCCTGAAGATTGTCAAGTGTTTTTTACGATTTTTTTATTTTTTTTAAATTCCAGCGACAAAAACCTTATTTCGCTGGTTCTCCGCTTAAAAATTAAAACGTTGAAACCCTTGACTATTTATGCTATACACCATTTAGAGACAATGGAATTTAAAATAAAAGGAAAAAGAGATATGAAACCAAACCATGAATACGAAATTAATTACACAATAAAAGACCCTGACACCATAAAAACAGAAAACCTTGATCCAATAGATTACATATACAAGTCAAAAAGAAGTATTGATATCACAATTAATCAACCCGAATTCACATCTGTATGCCCTATGACCGGGCTTCCTGACAATGGATGCATAATAATTAAATATCGACCGGACCAAAAAATAATAGAACTTAAATCTTTAAAATTTTATCTGCTTCAGTATAGAAATGTTGGAATGTTTTATGAACATGTTGTTAATAAAATCCTGGACGATCTTGTTAAAGTCGTCAACCCCTTAGAAATAGAAGTTATCGGCGAATTTACTCCGCGAGGCGGCATAAGTTCCAAGGCTTCAGCTTTTTATAAAAAAGAAGACTAAACCTGGTAACAATGCTCTATTCAAGGCTTTCACGAAGAGCATCAATTAATTGATCTGCCCTGGAGCATGAATCTACCCTTGATATATTTCTGCGGAAGTTCACAGCTCCGGGCAGACCTTTGACAAACCATGGGAGCCTCCCTCTAAGTAGTCTTGCTGCATGGTCATCATCATAGTATTCATAATAATATTTGACAAGTTTTTTCATGGTACCAAACATATCGCCAATACCAACCCCATCATTATCAGAAAATTCTTTATTTTTAAGTGCTGCTTCAATCATGGAAAAAATAAACGGATTCCCCATGGCTGCCCTGCCTATCATTATGGCATCACAACCTGTTTGCTCCAGCATTGCAATGCCCTGCTCAGCATTATTAATATCGCCATTCCCAATAACAGGTATGGATACCTCTTTTTTTAATCTTGTAATCAGACTCCAATCTGCCTTACCTTTAAAACCTTGACCTGCTGTCCTGGGATGCAGTGTAATGGCATTGACGCCCTGTTTTTGCGCAATTTCTGCAATCTTTAATGCCTGGTGTCCTGAACTATCCCAACCTGCTCTGATTTTAATTGTCAAGGGCAGGTCAATTGCATGCCTTACTGCAGAAATTATATTTTCCGCAGTATCAAAATCTCGCATAAGAGCCACGCCGGCACCGGTTTTAACAACTTTTTTCACACTACATCCAAAATTTATATCAATAATATCTGCATTGCCCTGATCCTGGATATAGGCAGCAGCTTTTCCCATGGACTCGGGGCAGGAACCAAAAATTTGAATAGATAAAGGTTTTTCTTCATTTTTTGAATCAAGGAGAGATATGGTTTTCTCGGAATTATAAACAATCCCCTTTGCACTTACCATTTCCGAACAAACAAGAGCACATCCGCACTCCTTAACCATGATTCTAAAAGGAAGATTGGTAATTCCTGCAAGGGGTGCAAGGATTGTCTTGCCATTTAGCTTAAGATTGCCAATTTTCATTATTATATTTTTCCATCAATTAAAGGATTTGCATAGCAAAAAAGGCAATTATGGAAACAAGGATGTTCTTGATAAGATCCTATATCCACAGATTTGGTACATTTGCACCCTTGTTTTGACCGTTGTCCATAATCTCTTTTTAAATCAGGCTCTCCTTTAAAAAGCCGGGCAAACAATTTGCCATCTATGCAGGCGCTTTCTGATACATTGCCCGTAATTTCATCATCTGTGCCATCTGATCTCAAGGTTAACAACACTTTTTTTTCACTGCACAATAAAAGCTTAATATTATTTTTTTTCAATAATTTCGACATTCTTTTAATAATATTAATTTTCCCTGCCATATTAATATCTATTAATTCTGGAACATCCACACCCTTATTTTTTAAATATTTTACACGTTTGCCAATTTTTCTATAATTATCAAAAAAACTTGTAGTGCATGTTTTAATACCAAAGGATGCAGCTTTTTCTGCTATGGTTTCAAAATCTGACAAATTATTTTTTATATCGCCATTATTTAATTGATAATAACAAACAGGATCAAACCTCCATGCTATATTCTCAGGCTTGTTTTTTTCACATAAATCTTTAAGTTGAATAAATCTTTCTTTGAGAGGTGGAATCTCCGGCTCAAGTATGGATTCTGAATTAATACTGAAATGAAAAAATAAATTATAGCCTGAATCATTGAGTTCCTTTATTGCAGAAGACTTAAGAAGCTTATCATAATTTTTTGACCAGAAAACTATTGTATGTATTTTACAGGGTCGTGCATCAATTGTTTTTGTAATTTTATTATAAGGATTTGTTATTTTAAAAGAGCCCCTATGTATTCTATCCATGAACCAATCAAGATAAAATGCCGGGATATCGGTTCTTCGGGATGCAGATAGTATTCTTGTCCCTTTAGAATTATTGTTTATCTGATTCATCTTTGTTTTTTAATTTTTTCAAATCTGCAAAAGGGATAATTTGTGCTTTGTGAGGCTTATCAGAATCATTATTATCAGCTTTTTGATCAGAAAATGGTATCTCGCTCAATAAAACATCTTCATTGGGAGTCTCAACAAGTTCAATCCTCATTTTTTTTCCACCCATGGAAAATTCTTCACCATTTATATAATTATTCTTAAGTATCCATGTCACAACCTGTAAAGGAATTTGTAACATCAAAAGTTTTAAATGATACCAGTCTTTTTTTACATCAGGTTTGATATCTTCAATTCGTGCGAAACTTACAGGAGAATCCTCAGCATATATCAATACAAGATCATTTTCTTTTGCCATAATTATTCCTTAAAAATTATTTAAATTTTAAAATTCAAATTTATATCACACTTTTTTTATGGTATAAAGCTTGGAATGAACAATAAAATTATTAAACACACTTCATACAATAAATGGATTATTTTTCTTCTTGTTGCCACAGCTATCTTTATGTCCACCCTTGATTCAAGCATTGTAAATGTTGCACTGCCATATATAATGGAAGACCTCCATACTGATATCAACGTTATCCAATGGGTAATACTTGCTTATCTTGTTATTGTTTCCTCTCTGCTTTTAACCTTTGGAAAATTGAGTGATATATATGGCAGAAGAAAAATATATACCTATGGGTTTCTTATTTTTACCATTGGATCTTTTTTGTGCAGCATTTGTCCAACTCCTTTATTGCTTATACTCTCAAGAGTGATTCAAGGTCTCGGGTCAGCAATGCTTATGGCATGCTCACCTGCTATTATTGTTGATACTTTCCCCCAAAAAGAAAGGGGCAAAGCCCTTGGCATGATTGGAACAGCTGTTGCAGCAGGTTTGACAGCAGGACCCATGGCAGGTGGTATTCTCCTTGATTTTTTATCATGGAGGTCTATTTTTTATATAAACATTCCCATTGGTCTTGCTGCGTTGATTGCAGGTTTTATAATTTTAAAAGGGACAAATGCAGACAAAGGCAATAATGAACCACTTGATAAAGCGGGAAGTATTAGTCTTATTATATGTATCAGTTCTTTTATTCTCATTCTTACACATCTTGACAAATGGCAAGTCTCAGACATAAAAACTTTATCTCTTTTTATTATTAGTTTAACCTCTTTGATATTTTTCATTAAACACGAATCAAAAACCAGATTCCCTCTGTTTGATCCTGAATTATTAAAAATAAGGCTTTTTATTTTTCCTGTGATCTCTGCTGCAATTTTATACGCAGCACTTTTTATAATAATTTTCTTAATGCCCTTTTATTTAACCTATCCATGTGGTTATTCTGCATCAACAACAGGTTTTCTCATGATCACTCCTTTTATATTTCTATCTTTCATAAGTCCTGTTGCAGGCTCATTATATGATAAAACAGGCTCACAATGGCTATGCACAGCAGGAATGTTTCTTTTAACAATTTCCCTTGCATCATTTTATTTTATTAATAATACGGGTGGAGTGATTCCCTTGCTATGGCGGTTTGCCATTGCAGGTATAGGCACAGCACTCTTTACTTCTCCCAATAACACCTGTGCTCTAAATTCGACCTCATTAACCCAGAGAGGCATTGCATCAGGTTCTATTGCAACGGCAAGAAATATGGGAATGGTTATTGGCATTGCAATAGCAGGCTTGATTTTCTCTCTTACATATTCAAAACTTACACATGGAGCAAGGCTTGAAAACTACACAGAAGACATGGTTGTATTCTTCATGATAAGCTTTAAAAGGGCAATGACAGCAGGAGCTATTCTTGCTTTTTCAGGAATTATTGTTTCTTATATGCGTGGGGTTGATAAGCCCTCAACTTAAGGAGGAAATATGAAAGATAAAAAAAAAATAGGTCTATTATTATCAGGATGCGGCAGATCTGATGGTTCTGAAATTCATGAAACTGTTCTTACAATTCTTTTTCTTAACAAGGCAGGAGTCAAAATTGTGTTTATTGCCCCTGATATTCAATTTAATGTAGTCAATCCTTTAACAAATGAAAATACAAATGAAACACGTAGCCTGCTTGTTGAAGCATGTAGAATATCCCGGGGAGAAATAAATAATATTACAAATATTCAGGAATCTGATCTTGATGCCATAATTTTACCGGGAGGAAGCGGTCCCATTAAAAATCTCAGTAATTTTGCTGAAAAAGGTAGTGATGCTCAAGTAAATCAAGAGGTTGAAAAACTTATTATAGATATGAACAAACACGATAAACCCATTGGTGCCATTTGCATAGCACCAGTGATAGTAGCAAAGATTCTTGCACACAAAAATATCTCAGTCACAATTGGCAATGACAAAGTCACTGCATCAAAAATTGAGGCTATGGGCTGTAAACATGTTGAGTGCGCAGTAAAGGATATTATTATTGATCAGGCAGATAAAGTTGTAACAACACCTGCATATATGCTTGGTCCAGAGATAAAAGACATAGCTGTCGGCATAGAGAAACTTGTGAATAAAATCATTGAACTTGCCTGATTGTATTGTCTGTCTCAGGTTCAGATTCAGACTTATACTTTGCCAAATTTATCCTGAATTAATTGCTTGGATTCATATTTTCTATGGCATGCAACTTTATGACCATTGCCAATATCTTCAAGCAAAGGTTCTTCTTTAGAACATTGTTCTTTTGCAAAGGGGCATCTTGTATGGAACCTGCATCCTGTCGGTGGGTCTATGGGACTTGGCACATCTCCTTCAAGAACAATTCTCTGGGCAATGCTCTTGCCGTCAATTGAAGGGATACCGCTTAACAATGCAAAGGTATATGGATGCATTGGATTTAAAAATAATTCTTCGGTTTCTGATTCTTCAACTACTTTACCAAGATACATCACAACAATTTTTGTGCTTATATATTTAACAACAAGCAAATGATGGGTAATAAACAAATAGGTTAAATTAAACTCATCTTTTAATTGCTTTAAAAGATTAAGAATCTGGGCCTGGACAGAGACATCAAGAGCCGATGTTGGCTCATCAAGTACAAGCAATTCAGGATTGGTTGCAATGGCTCTTGCAACAGCAATCCTCTGTCTTTGACCACCGGAAAATTCATGGGGATACCTGAGCAGATGATCCTTTGTAAGCCCCACCAGATTCAACAATGAAATGACCTTATCCTGCATCTCCCGCGAATTTAACCGTTCCTTAACACTTATGGGTTCAGCAATAATATTTTTAACAAGTAATCGTGGATTAAGGGAAGTTGTAGGATCCTGGAAAACCATCTGCATTTTCCCGGTTAACCCCATTTTTTTCATGGCAAATCTGGATTTATCAGTTAAATTAATACCTGAGTCAGGGTCACCATCTTTAGGAAAATAAATAATTTCTCCACCAGTTGCTTTATGGAGTTTAATAATTGCTTTTCCTGTGGTGGTTTTCCCACATCCTGACTCGCCTACAATACCTATGCATTCACCTCGATGTATTGTAAGATCAATCCCATCCAGGGCTTTTACAGAATTAACCTGGCGCCGTAAGACTCCACCAACAATAGGGTAATATTTTTGTAATTTTTTAAGCTCTAAAATTTTTTTCATAATAAAATCTTAATAATTTCAATTGAATCTTTATGAATATAAATAACATGCAACAAAATGATCTTCACCAAGCTCAGTTATATCTGGAAAATTCTGTTTACATTTTTCCATTGCCTTGTCACACCTTGGATGGAAACGGCATCCTGAAGGTGGATTCACAAGATCAGGAACATTGCCGGCAATACTTTGCAATAGCCCTTTTTGCTTTACTTTTGGTACTGAATCCAATAATGCTTTTGTGTATGGATGTTTTGGACTCTTAAATATTTGATCCACACTGCCTGATTCACACAAATTACCAGCATACATAACACCCACTCTGTCACAGGTTTCTGCAACAACACCTAAATCATGGGTAATAAGCAATATTGATGAAATAATATCCCGTTTTTTCAAATCATTGAGCAGATCAAGGATCTGAGCCTGAACCGTGACATCCAGATTTGATGTTGCTTCATCTGCAATGAGCAGCACAGGGTTTGATGCAAGGGCAATGGCAATAACAACCCTTTGTTTCATACCTCCGGATAAGTTATGGGGATATTGTTTTACAATCTTTTCAGGATTTGGGATTCCGAGGATCCCAAGCAAATCAATGGATTTTACAATGGCAGTTCTCAATACAGCTCTATCCCAACCCTTAATAACAGGTATTTTTTTTAAAATTTTTAAAAAAACCGACTCAGGGTTTTTATGGGCAATATTATATAATGGTTTTACAATGGAATTAACTGAAACCTTTGGGAAAATATTATCTTTTTTTTCTATTCCAAGAATTTTTTCTATTATCTCTTTTTTCTGATGGAATATATAACTTTCCGCAATCTGCTCGCCTATACACATGATTGGATTTAATGCAGAATTGGGTTCCTGAAAAATCATGGATATATCATTCCCTCTTATATCCTGCATAAAGCTTTCCGATTGTTTTAAAAGATCAACAAAATTATCAGACCCATCATTTTTAGAGGAAAAATTGACTTGACCACTCTCAACAACTCCAGGAGATTGTACAATCTGCATAATTGAGCGTACAGTAACACTTTTACCGCATCCGGATTCTCCCACAAGACCAAAAGTAGATCCATGTTCAACCTGGAAAGAGACTTTATTTAAGGCCTTAACAACACCTTCATAAGTATAAAAATTGGTTACAAGATCTTTGATATCAAGAATTTTTGTCATAACTATTCTTTATTTATTATCTTAATTTATTATTATTAACCTATTAATCTTATTTTCTTCTTAATTTAGGATCAAACGCATCTCTGATAGCATCCCCAAATAAATTCCATGCTAAAACAAATAGAATCATAAATATACCCGGGAAAAAAATAGTATACCAGAATTTTAATGGTTCTCCTGCAGGACCTACTATGTAATTTCTTGCCATGGCAAGCATCTGACCCCAGTCAGCATAGCCTATGGGAGCCCCAAGTCCTATAAAACTTAAAAAAGCTGCTGTAATAACAATGGAACCTGCATCCATAAAAGCTATTACCATAACAGGGTATACTGCATTGGGAAAAACATGGCGGAGCATAATCTTTATATCTGATACTCCCATGGATTTTGCAGCTAATATATAATCCTGATCTCTTACAGACAATACGCCTGCACGCATTACCCTTGCATATCTACGCCACACCACCAATATCAATGCTATGACAATGCTGTTAAGCCCCCGCCCAAATGCCACGACAAACGCCATGGCGAGAATCGTAAAAGGTATGGCAAAAAAAACATCCACCAGACGCATTATAATCTCATCCACCATACCACCATAATAGCCTGCAACAATCCCAAAAACTGCGCCTATTACAAAGGCTGATAAAACTACTATAATCCCTATCCTGAAAGCTGTTCTAGTTCCCCAGACCACACCATAAAAAATATCATATTGACCTGAAGTTGTGCCAAAGATTCTGCCTTCGCCAGGAGGCTGGGGAGTCATTGAATAACCTTTATGTGGCATCATATATGGTCGATACTTAAATTTAGGAGGTGCAATATATGGAGCCAGCACTGCAATTGTAATAAAAACCAGCAAAAGGACAATTCCAATAATAGCAGAAGGATTTCTAAATATTCTGTAAAGTGTATACTTTAGCTCTTTAATTTTAGGGTGTTCAGTTTTTATTTCCATAATTCAAATTTTTTCTATAAAATCAATTAATTTAATCTGATTCTCGGATCAACAACAGCATAGAGTACATCCACAATCAAATTCACTACAACATAAATCAATCCTAAAAATACGCTGATTGCAAGAACAACAGGGATATCAAGCTGAGTTGCAGCATTTACAAGCAATAGCCCCAATCCTGCTCTGTTGAAAATAAATTCAACTGCAACACTTCCTTCAATGGAAAGAGCTACAAGCCATCCTGCAACTGTTATGGCAGGCAATAAAGCATTTTTTCTAACATGTTTATGGTTAATTGTATGCTGATCCACTCCCTTTGCTTTTGCGGTTATGACATAGTCCTTTGAAATTTCTTCCAGCATACTTGAACGCATCACCCTTACAAGGATTGCAATAACCACTGTTACTTGAGTAACAACAGGCAATACAAGATGCATCAATGCATCCCAGACAACGTCAAAATTTAAGTTTAAAATTCCATCTATTGTATACATGCCTGTATATTGGACAAATTGTTCAGGATGAGTTGCAATAAAATCGTCAATATGGTCGGAAATAACTCCTGGCGGAAAAAGGTGAAACTGGGAATAGAAAAACATTAAAAGGATCAATGCAAAAAGAAAGGTTGGCAAAGACCAGCCTATGATGGCACCGATCCTCGTCGTGTGATCTATAAAGGTGTCTCTGTGAATTCCGGCAATTGTCCCAAGCCATATACCCAAAATAATGATTATGGGTAAAGAAAACATATTCATTTCAACAGTTACTGGTAAATACCGTTTAATAGCATCAAAAGTAGGCGAAGAAGCAACTGTTGACCATCCAAAATTACCATGGGATATTTCCTTCATCCATCTTACATACTGGATATAAAAAGGCTGATCAAGACCATATTTCTTAACTAATTTTGGAATCTCCTTGACTTGCTGGGGAGATTTAACAAAGGCTGAAGCTCTTCTTTCAGGGCTGAATGTCATTAAAATCCCAAACATCAGGATAGAAACCCCGAACAGAACAAACACCATAAATAATAATCTTCTGGCAATAAATGCAGGCAACTTAATTACCTATCTCTTAAAAGTTAATAAAAATCATGAAATTTCAGGAGCGCAAATAATTTTGCACTCCTGAACGTTATTTTCAATCTATAAATTTATTTTGCTCTATATTGATAGAAAAATGAATAGGTTCCCTGATACATCGGATTTGGAGTAAATCCTGTAATATTATCAGTAAAACCTTTTGCTCCAAGACGTTGGATAACTGTTACTCCGGGTATATCTTTCGCCCATATTTCCTGCAATTTATAATAGATTTCACGTCTTTTATCAATGGCAGCAGTTTCAATACCCTGTTTTATAAGTTTATCTGCTTCAGGATTCTTATAACCTATATATTTTGAATAAAATCCATCAGAGTGCAGATAAGGGAATACAAAATTATGGGGATCTGGATAATCAGCACCCCATCCTACAACAAAAACAGGAAGACGATGCTGCTGGATTGCAGTCAAATATTCTCCCCAATCCATGGCTGCTACTTCCACTTTAAATTTAGGGCTTAAAGATGAAATATTTTCAGCCATCATTGTTGCAGCAACACGTCTGATTTCTCTTCCTGTATTATGAAATAAAGTTACTTTAAAACCTTTTTTCCATAGTTTTCCGCCAAAAGCTTTTTTCAGATGCTTTTCAACCTGAGCCATATCAAATTGAGGATGAAATGTATCTTTCTGGTAAGGAAGACCATTAACTATCGGGTTTGAAGGCACTGAACCCAGACCATTTGCGACATCTTTAATAATTGCCTTATAATCAATTGCATAGGCAAAAGCAAGCCTTACATCTTTATCTGCAAAAAAGTTTGAAGGCACACCATTGCCATCAAGTTTGCCTGATCCCACATAAGGATTACCAGTCATATTTATATCTTGTGTAAACATTGCACAGGTAACACCAAGGTTAGGATATTTATATAATTTAACCCCTTTTTCTTTTTCCATTTCAGCATAATATTGAGCAGGGATTTCCATATCATTAATGTCACCGTTAAGGAACATCATTTTTCTTGTTGACCATTCAGTGATTATTTTAATTCTTACAGTTTTAAAATAAGGTTTTTTACCCCAATAACCATTAAAACGCTCAAGAATCATCTCTTTGCCTGGTTCCCATTTTGATTTGTAATAAGGACCTGTACCGTTTGTAATATGGTGAAGAGGCTCTTTACCTGTATCAGGACCGTTAAATTTTGCAGCATTGGCAATTTTACCGTCCCAGCAGCCTTGTTTAATACACCAGTCTTTATCAAGGATAGAGCATGCTGTATATGTGAGTATACCCATTAAAGGAGGGAAAGGAGCCACAAGATGGAAAACAATAGTATCTCCTTTTGCTTCAATTGATTTATCAATTTTATCAAAAATTCCAGGAATAATTTTTCCGTCTTTTCTTGTTCCGGTTGCACCTGTTAAAGGTTCGAGTAAAAGAGCCATGGGGCCACCTTCACAATCTGCTATCATATTTCTTTTAAAAGAATAGACAACATCCTCAGGAGTCATGGCAGCGCCGTTCTGGAATTTAACACCTTTTCGAATTTTGAATGTATAGGTTTTACCATCTTTTGAAATTCCGCCATTTTTAACTGTTGGGATTTCGGTTGCAAGTTTTGGTGTGAATTGATCAGTATATTTTCCTTTAAATGCTACAAGTGTCTCATAAATATTATATAATTTTGTTGCACTTGAATCATCATATGCCTTAGCCGGATCCATACTGTTAATTGTTGCAAGAGAAGCAGAAACTATTGTGTCTTTACTTGCTGCACTTGCCGGAGCGACCAGCATGAAACAAAGAAAGACTGATGCCAAAAAAATAACTAACTTTTTCATCTTTTCCATCCTTTCATAATACGGTTTATTGTTCATCCCTGTTAATCAACCTTGTAACCAAATACAATTTAAATCTCATCAAAATCTCATAATAAAAACGTATGCTACACAATCACATTTTTCTAAAGATTTCAATACTTTTTTTATTTTTCCAGCAAAATATATTAAATATTTTGCGCACAACCTAAATCAATAAATGGTATTCATATATTACAATCTTATTTAATCAATTTTGCTGCACTGGAAAAAATATTATTAACCTCTCTTTTATAATCATTTTCAGTTTGAGACAATAGAATTTTTTTAAAAATTTTCCTGTCATGGTTAAATGCTTTTTTAAAATATATCCAGAATCCTTTCATTTTACCTATCAATCGCTTATCATGGAGATATATACCATACCCATTAAACAAATCATTAATAAACCCGTATAATATTCCAAGAATGCCAGTCTCAGATATTTTTTTATGATTTTTTAATATCAAAGGAAGAAAAGGATTCTCAAGGGCTCCACGCCCAATCATAAATCGATTAATACTTGGAAATCTTTTTTGAATATCAAGGAAAAACTCTTTATTTGTGATATCCCCATTATAGACCATTCTATGTTTTGTCTCTTTAAATACAGAATCAAAAGCATTAATATCTGCTTTTCCTTTATAAAATTGTCTGCCTGTTCGAGGATGAAGTATGATCTCTTTAATCGGATAATTATCAAACACCTTAAGCACTGGATATATTTCATCGGGAAAATTCCTGCCCAGGCGTATTTTTATTGAAAAATCCATGGGAATTTCCTTAAAAATAATATCAAGGAACGCATCTATATCGTCAACAAAAGGGAGCATGCCCGAACCTTTTTTTTTCTTGACAACCTGTAATTGAGGGCACCCAAGGTTCCAATTCACACAGGTATATCCAAGATCAGAAAAATATGATGCAAGAAATAAAAAATCTTTTGGAGAATTGCTCAAAATCTGCGGAGTTACAGGAAGATTCAAATTAAGTTCAGGTAATATATCCCTGATTCTGGACAAACTAATCCTATTTTGTTCCATTGTGGAAATAAATGGTGCTATTGCCTCATCAAATCCGGGGAAATATTTAGAATAAATATTCCTAAAGGTTACATCGGTAAAACCATGTAAAGGCGCAAGAATCAGTTCCGGATTATTTTTCTTCACTTGTCAAATTTTCAAATGGCATTACCACATCGATTTCTCCGCTGCCGCCTCTTTTAAATGTCGCATTGGGATATTTATTTTTAAAAACTTTTATCATTTTCTTATTTTCTGCAAGCACAATGGCTGTGAAACCTATAAAATGATTTATCCTGGCAATGTCTTCAAGTATTCCCAATAGATGCGTACCAATTCCCATGCCATGGAGCTCTTCTTTTACAAGAAAAGCAACTTCTGCCATATTATCCTCTACTTCAGCATAGGATCCTATTGCCATTATCTTTTTCTGCCTTCCAAACTGTATCGAACCTATTATGGTCATATTTTTCTTGTAATCCACCCCTGACCACTCTTTTTGAAGCATCTCCCTGGAGAAAACTCTTCTTTTATTAAAAAACCTGTAATATATAGAATCTTCCTGAAGGGAGTAATAAAAATTTCTAGACTCAAATTCATCAGAGGGCAAAAGAGGTCTAAATTCAATATGCTTGCCATCTTTTAATTTTAAAGAGGATTTATAATCATCAAGAAATAAAAGATCTGCACTGGTGGGTGAAAGTTGATCAATAAAGATATAATGCCGTTTTTTTGCCTCTTCAATTAATTTTTTTCTAAATTTGGGATGGGCAATCTGAACAAGTTCAATAACCCTCTGGTATATGCTTTTTCTTCTCAGTTCAGCAATCCCGTATTCTGTTACAATGATATCAATATCTCCCCTTGTGGTTGCAACTCCTGCTCCTTCGCTTAAATGAGTCACAATTCTGGATATTTTCCCATTCTGGGCTGTTGAAGGGATAATGATAATGGAAAAACCGCCCTTGGACATGGTGCTGCCCCTGATAAAATCAACCTGGTCTCCTATCCCGCTATAAAAAAGATATCCTTTTGAATCTGTACATATCTGCCCTGTAAGATCCACTTCTAAAGCAGAGCTTATGGATATAAAATTATCATTTTTTGCAATAACATTAGGATCATTAACAAATTCAGATGATTTAAAATAAAACATTGGATTATTGTCAATATATTTATATAATTTTTTCGAACCCATGCAAAGCGAAGCTACTACCCTGTCCGCCAGGTATGATTTATTTCTATTGGTCACAGCTTTCCCTGTAAAAAGAGGTAAAAGCCCGTTTGTAATCACCTGAGTATGAATACCAAGATCTTTTTTATCTTTGAGAAAAGGAGCAATAGCATCGGGAAGATGCCCAAACCCGAACTGCAAAGTCGCCCCATCCGGAACAAGTTGTTTTACATAATGACCGATTCTCTCAATCACCTTGGTATTCTTTTTTTCCGGAAAGGCTTCCACAAGGGGTTCGTCGTGGAATACAAAATAATCAATCTCGTCAATGTGAACAAAGCTGTCTCCCAATGTTTTAGGCATTTTAGGGTTTACCTGGGCAATTACCACCCTTGCATTCTTGAGCCCTGCAAGGGTTATATCAACTGAGATGCCAAGGCTGCAAAAGCCGAATTTATCAGGCGGGGAAACCTGCACTAAAGCTACATCAAGCCCTATTTCCTGGGAAGCAAATATCCCGGGAATCTGGGACAAATATATTGGGAGATAATCAATTTTACCTTCATAGGCAGCTTGCCTGATATAAAGGCTTATAAAAAAAAGCTTAATGGAAAACCTTGCAAGAAAAGACTTGTCATTAATATAATCAACAAGGGTGGAAGAAAACATCTGATATAAAATTATATCCTGGTTTGTTTTATCTTCTGCCATGGTTCTTATCAGATGTTGAGGCTCTCCACATCCAGTGCCGAGAAACACACGACTGCCATTTTTAATTTTTTTTACAATATCCTGGGATTCAATAATCTTATCATCGGGAATATTTTTTAATTTCATTTTGAAACCTCTAATTTAGGAAAAGATAGAAAACCAAATGCTTAATCCTACCAAAAAAATAGAAATTTAAGAAGTAAATATTTTTATATGAATACATTATGATATTTTTGCTGTATATATATTGTTCATACAAACAAATAATTTTCCAATAATATAATTATTAAACGGAGTAAAACTGAAGACATTCCTAAGCATATCATCCTTTCAGATACTTGCCATGTTCAGGCGTGGCCTGTTTTATACCTATCTTACTATCTATCTTAAACATTTCCTGGGTCTGTCTGTTACAGCCACAGCGTTATTTGCAACAATACCAATGATTTTTAATGTTGTACTCCAGAGATATGTCTGGGGCGTATTATCTGACAAATACCAAAAACGAAGGAGCCTTATTGTCTGGGGAGAATTCTTAGCCGGGATAGGCACTGTGGTTGTCTGGTATCTGCATTTAATCCCTGATAATAAGCTTATTTCAGGCTATGTTATCATTGCAGGACTTTCAGGAATAGAAATTTTCTGGTCTATGTCTAATATAGGCTGGACAGCACTTATCTCAGATATTTACAAAAAAGGCTCAAGAGTTTCTGTAATGGGCAAACTTGAAAGCCTTGGAGGAGTTGGCAGATTTTTTGGGATTCTTGCCGGAGGTCTTTTGTACGATAAATTTGGACTTGCCTACTCCGGATGGGGATTTTATAAAGGTTCGTTATTTTTCCTTTCAGCAGGTATAATGATTATCTCAATTTTCCCAATGTTCTTAATTCCTGAAGGAGGTATAAAAAAAACCAATGTTAAAGAAAATAATCAAACCCTGACCGGTGATTTTAATTCATCAATTTTTATAATCTTTATTATTGCCATGGGTTTAATTCATTTTGGACGTAATTCCATAGCCGTAACCCTTGCTCAATATCTGACTTTAAAATCAGGACTTAATCTTTCAAGCCTTATTTTGAGCCATGTTGTAAATATTAAATCCATTGCCATCATAATCTTTGGAATAACATCAGGGTGGGCAGCAAAAAAAGCAGGTAATAATAATTACCTCATTATTGCATCATCGGCAGCAGCGCTTTCTTTAATTGTTCTTGGTGTCACAGAATCATTTTTCTGGATTTGTATTGCAAGTTTTCTCATGGGGTTTTCAGAAGTTGCAATTCTTGCGTCTTCCTATGAACTTGCATCTCAATTAATACCCCCTGACAGACGGGGGCAGCTCTTCAGTATATTTAACGCCACTCTTTTTTTAAGCTGGGGTATGGCAGGAACTTTTATTTCAGGACCAACAATTGACTTTCTTATTGCAAAGGGGAGCCTTGAAACCTATGCCTATAAAGTCTCATTTAATATTGCAGCAGGCATGACCATATCAGGCATCCTGCTTTTAATCTATCTTATTCAACTTTTAAAAAATAAGACTCTGGATCAAACCACGATTACCATTTGATTTTAAAAAATTTGAAGTTTGATTTTGTAGTTATCTTGGGTTAATATTTAAGCTTATTGGCTAACTATAAATAATGATAAAATGCTATTAATTTAAGGAGATATTAATGAAGGTTGTAACTCTACTTGGAAGTGCTAAAAAAAAAGGAAATACTGCAATTGCTCTCAAATGGGTTGAAGATACAATAAAATCACTTGGACATGATGTTGAATCCATTTACCTTAACAAAAAAGAAATAAACGGCTGCCTTGGATGTGCCAAATGCAAAGAAAATAAAGATGAAATCGCATGTATCCAAAAAGACGATGCCATTCAAATCCTTGAAACAATGATTAAGGCTGACCTTATAATATTTTCATCCCCTTTATACTTCTGGGGACTTACATCCCAGATAAAAGCCATTATTGACAGGAGCTGGTCCCTTGTAACAAATTACCATATGCCGGATCATGCATCTTTAATCGAGAATAAACGTATAGCCTTGCTTATTACAGGAGGCGGTGAATTTGATAATAATGCAGAACCTGTTTTTACTGCCTTTGACAGATTGGTAAAATTTTATAAAGCAAATAAAATTGGAGAATTATTCCTAGGTTCATGTAAAACAATTGAAACAATGACCAATGAAAAAAAAGATAAGGCAATTGCATTTGCCCGCAAAATAGTTACACCTTGAAACTGCTTTTACCATATTTTAAAAAAAATCTCTGGAAAATCATTCCGGGTATAATATGTATGCTCATTGTTGACGGTATACAACTGGGCATACCTGCAATAATTAAAAAAACCGTGGATATGCTTGCAACTCAGCCTTTTGATAATCGCTTTCTGATCAAGGCATGTCTTCTAATTATTTCCCTTGGTATTAGTATGACTCTTCTTCGGTACCTATGGCGTATCCTGCTCATGGGCAGTGCAAGGGATGTTGAAAAAGGTATACGGGAACAATTGTTTGCCCATATTCTTACCCTGGATCAAAATTTTTATGACAAAACCAAAACCGGCGATATAATGGTCCATGCCACAAGTGATATTAACCATATAAGAATGGCATTCGGTCTTGGTTTAATCGCACTTACAGATGCAGTGCTCCTGGGAAGCGCAACTATCGCCATAATGCTTTATCTCAATGTAAAACTGACATTATATGCATTAATTCCAATGCCTTTACTTATTATTATTACAAAAGTCCTGGGAAAAAAAATGCATTCTTTTCATGAAACAGCCCAGGAATCTTTTTCATCCTTAACTGAAATTGTACGAGAAAGCTTTTTTGGCATAAGAATAATCAAAGTATTTAATTTTGAAGATACCATAAATAAAAAAATCCAGAATTTTTCAAAAGACTATTTTAATAAAAACCTTAAAAGAGCTTTTATTGCTGCACTAATAAAGCCTCTTATGTTTTTTGTTTTCAACCTCTCCACCGGAATAATCCTTTTTTACGGTGGGTATCTTGTAATGGAAAAAGCAGTATCTCTAGGCGAACTTGTAGCATTTATTCAATATCTGAGCATACTTGCATGGCCAATGATTGCTTTTGGCTGGATGACTAATCTCATGGAAAGAGGGCTTGCATCTTTAAAAAGGATTAACACTCTTTTAAATGCACAACCTGATATATGCAACCCTCTAAACCCGGTTAGAATCAATAGAGTCAAGGCAGACCATGACCGGAATATAATAAAATTACAAAATATTAATTTTTCATATAATAAAGATAAAAATTATATTCTCAAAGACATAAATATTAAAATCAAACAAGGGGCTTCCATTGGTATAAGCGGTTATCCCGGAAGCGGCAAAACAACCCTGATAAAACTTATCCTCAGATTGTACAAACCAGACACAGGAAAAATTTTTATTGGCAATAATAAAATAAATACAATCGATATTGCATGCTTAAGAAACAATATTGCTTATGCAGCCCAGGAAAGCTTCCTTTTTTCCGGGACCATAAAAGACAATATAATTATGGGGAAAAATATCCCAGAGGAAAAACTTGATAACATATTAGACGTCTGCATGCTTCAAACAACAATTACTGCTATGCCCCGGGGAATAGATACCATTGTTGGAGAACGGGGCATCACTCTTTCAGGAGGACAAAAACAGCGGATTGCCCTGGCAAGAACCCTTATTCAAAAAAAGGACATAATTCTGTTAGATGACCCTGTAAGCCAGATGGACACAGATACAGCATCTGAAGTAATTAATAATATTAATACTTTAAACAAAAATGCAACCTGCATAATTGTATCCCACAGGATTGCAGCCCTTACAGAATGTGACAATATCTATATTTTAAACAATGGGAAAATTGAAGATCAGGGCAGCCATGGGGATCTTATAAAGCAAAATTCTTTTTACAATAACTCATATAAAGTACAGATTTTTGAGGAGGGAAATGCCGTCTCAAACTAAATTTCAAAATATGGGGTTTGAAGAAAAAGAAATTAAAATGGAAGACTTTAAACTCATAAAAAAAATCTGGCCATTTATTAAACCTTTTTTCTGGATGCTGGCTGTTTCTGTTATTCTTGTCTTTTCAGTGACTTTTCTTGAACTTTTAAGCCCTATACTTATTAAAAAAGCAATTGACGGATTTATAATGCCTGTATCTGACACAGCTCAGGTTGTTCTATTTGGATTTCCCATAAAATCATTTAAAATATTTGGAATAATTTTCTTTTCCATTTTAACACTCTCTTTTATAATTGATTTTGGTCAGACCATGTTTATGGAATATACAGGTCAAAAAATCATACTTAATTTAAGGACCCGTCTTTTTAATCATATGACATACCTGCCTGTGTCCTTTTATGATACAAACTCAAGCGGGCGTCTTGTCAGCAGAGTTGCAGGAGATGTCGAGAACATGAATGAAATGTTCACCAACATACTTGTATTTATATTCAAAGATATTGTGTTTATGATCAGCATTATTTCCATAATGATTTATATTAACCTGAAATTAACCCTTTTTATAAGCCTTCTTATACCTCTTATAGCATTAAGTATTTTTATCTTTTCCAAAATATCAAGAAATGTTTTCCGCACAATACGACAAAAAATTTCAGAAATTAACCATAGTTTTTCAGAGGCTATTACCGGCATCACTACGTTACAAACCACATCAAGCACTGATGTTTTTTTAAAACGATTTAAAACGCTTAACCTGGAACATTTTATGGCTGGAATACTCCAGATCAAAATCTTTGCTGTATTTATGCCCTTTGTCGGCCTGTTAAGTGTCCTGAGCGTTGGTATTATAATTTATTTTGGAGGAAATGAAGTTGGAAATAATGAAATTACAATCGGGGTTCTTGTTGCATTTTTATCTTATATGAAAATGTTTTTCAGACCCGTAAGAGAGCTTTCGGAAAAGTTTAATCTCCTGCAGAATGCACTTGCATCCGGAGAAAGAATTATCACTATTTTAAATACCCGTGCCCATAAACAATCAGACTTTAAAGACCAGACCTCACTTAATAATATTAATAATATAAAATTTGAAAATATTTCTTTTTCATATAATAAAAACGAACAAATTCTAAACAATATATCTTTCAGGGTACAAAAAGGCGAATCTATTGGAATCGTAGGACATACAGGGTCTGGAAAGACTTCCATTATCAATCTTCTGGCAGGATTTTACAAGCCTGATTCCGGGGATATTTTGATCAACAACCAAAAATATTATAACTATGATATCAAAAGCATAAGAAACAAAACAGCCCTTGTCATGCAGGATCCAATACTTTTTTCCGGGACCATAAAAGACAATATTCAGCCTGCTTACTTAAACAATAACAAGCTGCTCCATACAGCATTGGCAGATGCAAAATGTGACTTCCTGTTTAACACCCATGCAGGGCTTGAAACAATCATTTCCGAGCAGGGAAAACCTCTGTCCAGCGGAGAGAAACAACTGGTGTGTATAGCAAGAGCCTTTGCATTTAATCCTGACCTGATAATATTTGATGAAGCAACTTCCTATCTTGATTCCCAATCCGAACAAAAAGTTCACAAAGCTTTAAAAAAACTCATGAAAGGAAGGCTGTCAATAATCATTGCCCATAGACTAAGCACTGTTAAACATTGTGATAATATAATATACATTAAAAATGGCACAATACATGAATCAGGCACCCATGAAGAGCTTGTCCGTCTAAAAGGAGAATACTATTTTCTTTTGAAAAAAGAGAGTGCCAAACCATTATATTAAAAACATAGTTACTCACTCATATCATTGTCATTGTCATTGCCCGTGCCATGATCTTCGTCATCATCTATTCCAGGTTGCCTGATTAAACTTATCCGGGCTTTTGCCTTATCAAGCAAAGTCATAAATTTATCAAAATCTTTTTTATTGATACCAGTTTGTCCAAAGGGTCTTGTTTTATTATCATGGCAATCTGAACCACCTGTTATAACAAGATTATGCTCATCAGCCAAAGTTAAAAGACATTGGATATATTCTTCATCATGTCCCGGGTAATATACTTCCAAGCCCTTGAGCCCGGCATCAAGGAAATCAGGCAAGAATTTTTCAACAATATCAAAGGGGGGCAGTACTTCTTTATAATGACCTTTGCCTTTAAAAGAACCTGCGGCAGGATGGGCAAGTACACTGACCATGGGGAAAGTATTCAATATGGTTTTTATTGCATCCAGTTCCAGACCGGAAGGTATATATGCAGGGCTGTTATTTCCTATAATCTTAGTTCGCTGGCTCTTGCTTGAAATATTATGTATCTCTTGTAATGCAAGATCAAAATGCCGCCTTGTTGCGTTTAAACTGTATTTTGAAATATCTTCGACTAAAAGCTCTTCTGCAAGAACAGGATTCCTGCCAGCAGGTCCGAATATCTTGTTTATTTCATCAACCCTTAATTTTACAAGTTCTGCCCCTCTTCCTTGTGAAAGTACCTTGGTAAACGAATTTCTAAAATATATATTACCAAGAAGTTCAACAGGAAAATAGCAGAGCAGATGAAGGGTCCCTGTAAAAAATGAACGTCTGAACCTTATGGAGACTTCAACACCGGGGATAACATTAACATCATAATTTTTCCCTGCTGCAACTGCATTCCCAAGACCTTTTAATGTATCATGATCAGTAATCGATATTGTATTTATCCCAAGTTCTCGTGCTTTAAAAACAAGCTCGTCAGGTGTAAAATCACCGTCTGAAGCACTTGTATGGTTATGCAAATCTGCATATATTTTCATTATTCAATCCTAATTAATTACTTTTGTGTTGAGCAATGCTTACTATAAATTATTTTTCTTTTCAATTAAAATAAAATATAAAAAACTCTTGCTTAAAATATAAATCATGATAACAATGCTAATTTCTAACTTTTTAATTTGGAATATTTAATTTAATATGGGGTTTAAAAAAAATGCTGACTAAAAATGCTGGAACAGATATTGGTGAGACATTAGGTGGAATCAGCTCATTAGAACCATCTAAATCAGAACAAAAATGTTTTGAAATATTCAAAGCAAATATGGATGAAAAAAATTTTGCGAAAATCAATAAAATTAAAAACCAAAAAGTTCTTATAAAAATTGCAAACTCTATTAATATATGTCAACCTGATTCCATATTTATAAATACAGGCTCCAAGGAAGATAAAGAGTTTGTCAAAGCCCTTGCTATTAAAAATAAAGAAGAAAATCCTCTTGCCATCAGCAACCACACCATCCACTTTGACCTTGCTCAAGAACAGGGAAGAATTGTTGACAGAACCTTTTATATAACTGACCCTGGTGACCAGGTAAGCACCCTTGCCAATAAAATGGATAGACCTAAGGCATGTGAAGAAATAAAACAAAATCTTAAAGGCATAATGAAAAATTTAACAATGATCATTGGCTTTTATAATAGAGGTCCTGTTGGTGCCAAGGGTTCTAATCCTGCACTTGAAATTACAAGCTCTGCCTATGTTGCTCATAGTGCAGATATTTTGTATAGAAATATTTTTCCTGCTTTTAACAACGAAATTAAAAGAGCCGGTCATTTTTTCACAAATATCCACAGCCAGGGTCTAAACAGACCTGAAGATCTCCCCAATGCAAGAGTATTCATGGATCGCAGCAAAAGGACCACATATAGTTTTAATTGTACCTATGCAGGGAACACCCTGCTATTAAAAAAAGGTAATCACAGGTTTGCTGTTGATAAAGCAGTATATGAAAATCGTGGCAAAGAACTTTCAGAACATATGTTTATTACCGGATTACAAGGACCTGGAAACCGTGTGAGCTGGTGTGCAGGTGCTGCTCCAAGTGGTTGTGGTAAAACAACTACTGCCATGACCGGAGACTTTTTTATCGGCGATGATCTTGCCCAGATGTGGCTGGAAGATGATGGCGACATTCGATGCATAAATCCTGAATGTGGCATATTTGGTATTTTAGAAAATGTAAACTCTGAAGGAGATCCTCTACTTATAGATGTTCTAAGAAAACCGGGCTGTGAAGTAATCTTTTCAAATGTTTTAATTGACAACAATAAAACACCCTATTGGAAGGGCAGTCTTGAAAAACTGCCGGAAAAAGGAGTTAATTTCCAGGGAGATTGGAGCCGTGGAATGCTTGATGATAAAGGCAATGAGATCCCTATATCCCATCCTAATTCAAGGTGCACAATCTCATCTACTACACTTAAAAATTATTCTGAATATGCTGAAAACAAAGATGGTGTTCCCACAAAAATTTTTACCTATAGTGGCAGAGACAGTGATACCATGCCACCTGTATGGGTCGCAAAAAACCCTTCCCACGGTGTAGCCATCGGTGCATGTATTGTCTCTAAAGCCACTGCAACAGAAGTTGGGGTTACAGGAGTTAAAAGAGCACCTTTTGCTAATGCACCCTTTATCCCCGGAGCATTAGGCGATTATATCGATGCACAATTTGCTTTTTTTGATAATCAATTAATTCCTGAGCACAAAAAACCTGTTATTGCAGGATTGAATTATTTTCTGACTGACCAGGCAAGAGGAGGATCATCCACAAACCTTCTTGGCGAAAAAAAAGATGTAAAAGTCTGGCTTTCATGGCTGGAAAGATATACTCATAACGAAGTTAAATTTATTAAGACTCCAATAGGCAATATCCCTGAATACGATGATCTTAAAGGACTTTTCCAATCAATTATTAACAAAGAATATCCAATAGAACTTTATAACAAACAATTCTCTTTATATATTGATAATATCTATGCTCGTTTAGAAATGCAGATTAAAGCTTATGCAAAAGAGCAAGGTAATTTTGACAGACTCTTTGCAATATTGGAAGAACAAAAGCTCGGGCTTGACAAGCTGAAACAAAAGCTTGGAAATATTGTAACACCTGAAATGTTATAGCATGTTACAGGGAGAAAAGATTATAAGGTCTTTCCTCCCTTAACTATATTATTATTGTTTTGGTTTTGCTTTTTCTATGGAAATAAGTTCAACTTCAAAAATTAATGTTGAGCCCGGTTTAATTGGTCCTGCAGGTCTGTCACCATAGCCAAGATCAGATGGTATAAAAAGCTGCCATTTACTTCCTTCTTTCATTAATTGCAAAGCATCAGTCCATCCTTTAATAACCCTGTTCAACTGAAAAACAGCAGGTTTTCCTCTTTTATAAGAAGAATCAAACTCGACTCCATCTATTGTAGTACCCTTATAATGGCATTTGATCATATCTTCAGGTTTTGGAGATTTACCCGTTCCTTTTTTTATTATTTTATATTGAAGCCCTGATTTTAAAGATATGACACCTTTCTTTTTCTTATTTTGCTGCAAAAAGGCTTCTCCTTTGTCTTTATTTGCCTTTGCTTGTGCAAGAAGTTTCTCTCTTTGTTTTGCCCTTATTTTCTCCTGAAAAGCAATTAAAGCTTCTTTGAGCTGCATGGGGTTAAGTACTGGTTTTTTTGATATGGCATCTTCAATGCCTTTATAAAATGCATCAATATCAAGTTCATATTCTTTACTGAGATTTTCATAATAGCTATAACCAACAGAATAACTTATCCTCTGATCCAAAGTCATGGATTTTGCATCTTTTTTAGTATTTTTTGCAAAACCTGCTGAAGCCAACGAAATCAAAAACCCTGCAACCAAAATAACCATTAAATATCTGTATGTTTTTTTTAACATAATATTCCTTTATTTAAATTTAAAATTAATAAAACAAATTCAACACATATCAATTTGTAACAATATACAATTTAGACTTAAAAAAGGTCTTTTGAGACCATAAGCCACATCAAAGACCTTTTAAATTTATATTACCATTTTCTATTTATCTGCTTATCTGCGCCCAAGGAGTTTTTCCCTTGTAGTCCCGGAAGACTTTACTGATTGTATGATATCTTCTGCAGTATAATAAACAACTGCAGAACCAACAAGTATTGAGAGTAAAACAATCCAGAGAGTTTGATATTTTAATGGTTCAAGGTCAGATAAAAATTCATCCAAATATGCTGTTGATCCTACGAGCCAATCCATCTCAGGAATATATGTAAAAGAAGATATCCTTGTTCTATACTCATTATTTTCTGGATCTTTCCAACTTGACTCAATAATCACAGCCTCATTTTTCTTCAGACTTAATGCTTTGTTTACCATGGTCTGGAAAACCGGTTTCCCTTTAGAATCCCGTATTTTAAGAGTATCTTCGCCATCATGTAATCTATGTTCAGAAATCAGATATTGTCCTTTATCCTTTCCCTTACAGCCAAGGGCAAAAACATAGCCTGTTTTCCCAACAACAATTTCAGCCAATTGTCTTTTCACGCTTTCAAGAATCTTATCTTCATATCCTGCGTCATATAATTCATCGTAATATGTACTGATCCCTAAAATCCATTTCCATTTAGGAAAATGGACTGTTGCTGCAACCTTATCTCGTGTGGTCTTATCATCAGGGTTCTGCCAGGTATAAACATGGATATAGGTTTGACCGTCTTTAAGTTTGCGGGACTCTTTTATGACTGACTGCACATGAAGCCATCCTGTCGAGTCTTTAGCTCCCCAGATATTTACACCATCAATCTGACGTTTTTTTGATAGTACTAATGTTCCGTTATAATCAAGTATCCAGGGATAACCGGTTTTCCCCACAACTATTTTGGAAAGAGCATTTTTAAGGCGCTCTTTATCTTTATACATTCTTGCAAGTTGATATACAGCCTCGACTTCTTCAACAACTATACTATTTGCTCTTTCTCTGTTCAGTCTGTCAACTTCAGTAATCTGAGCATGAGCTCTTGCAGCTGCTTGTGCTGCCAGCAGTGCCTGCTTTTTCATATTGTTTTCAACCTGAAGTTTTGTACTTGATACAGCAACTTTATAATTTACATAGCCTAAAAATGTTGCTGGTGCGGCAACCAGCAAAATAGAAACAGCTAATAATTTCCACCGTTTCTTAAAAGTATCAAAAGCCATACTTGTCCCCTCTTTAACAATCAAGCTAACAATTATTAGATTAATTTATACTATAATATTGCTTTGTATTAAAACTCATTGTTTGAGTCAAGATAAAACTTAAAAAACACGAAATTGATTTAATTATATCAAAAATATATAATTAAATATTAAAAAATGGTTGAAGGACTATTTCCCCGTGTTATAATACCTTAAAGTTGTATACAAAATTTATCTATTTTTTAAATAGGAGAGACCAATGCTTGTAAAAGACTGGATGACTAAGAACGTATCCATTGACCAGGAAGCAACCGTTATTGATGCTATTAAAATAATGAAAGAAAAAGATGTTACACGAATTCCAGTAACAAAAAATGGCCGACTCATTGGCATATTGACCAATGAAGACATTAACAGATCGTCTCCATCCAATGCATCTTTGCTTAATGCCCATGAAATAGCATATCTTATTTCAAATCTGAGGGTAAAAAAAGTAATGACAACCCCTGTTATCACTATCCCTGCAGAAAACAGTATATTTGAAGCCACAGAGACTCTACTGCACAGAAATGTATCTGGTGCGCCGGTTGTTAACCACAAACATGAAGTAATAGGTGTAATATCAAGAACTGAACTTACTGAACTTCTTTTATCACTTTCAGGTGTTGGTGCTTTTGGTATTGAACTTGGACTCATTGTGAAAGATGATCCCGGGCTCATTAAAACCCTTACAGATATAATTCACAGCTATGGCATCAGAATTAGAAGCATACTTACCATGCATCAAAGAGTTCAAGCAGGATACAGAAAAGTTTTTTATAAATTATATAAATGCGACAGAGATAAAATAGAGGAACTTATAGAAAATCTAAAAGCCCACTCAATTCCTGAATATATGGTTGATCACCTTAACGGGACGCGAGTGTTTTTTGACCAAAATGATAATTAATATCAAATCCAGTAAAAGAACAGAATTGATTGATATTACTGATAAAATTAAAAATGCTATTCATGGGAATATCAACAACGGACTTGTTTACATTTTTTCTTTACATACTACTGGTGCAATAACAATAAACGAAAATGCAGACCCTTCTGTAAAAACCGATATATTAGGCACAATTAATAAAATTATACCTTGGGATGATAATTTTCAACATCTGGAAGGAAATTCTGCTGCCCACATAAAAACAAGTCTTTTTGGTCAATCTGAAACCATTGCTGTTGAAGATGGAAAACTTATTTTAGGAAGGTGGCAGGGAATTTACTTTTGTGAATTTGACGGACCACGCGACAGACAAATTTATATTAAATATTAATCTGTTACTTTTTTACTTTTAAAAACATTTATTGATTGATTCAGATACACACTATAAGTGCTGACAGAAATTAGTTTAAAACCTGCATCTGTCAGCCATTTCTCAATTTCTTCTTTTTCAAACCCCATCCATGCCCCGCCAAAACGCTCTTTTATACTCTTAGAAGTATGCTTTGCAAGATCTGCAATCACTATCGATCCACCAGGAGCAAGCACTCTCCTTGCTTCGTAAATAACCTGGGATGGTACAGCAATATGATGCAGCACCATATTAATAATTGCAGAATCCACCTCTTTTTCTTTTACGGGCAGATGTTCAAGTTCACCTAAACGGAATTCATAATCGCTTTTGATATTACTAAACCTGTCCCTTGCCAATTCAAGCATTTTAGGAGAGCTGTCTACTCCAATACACTTTTTAACCCTGGAATTAATCAGTGAAAGGAACTCACCTGTACCACATCCTAAATCAACAATAGTTTTATAATTTTGCTTGCCTGTATAAAGGCATTCCATCAATGTCTGATTTAAATCAAAATCACCAAAAAGGTCTTGTTTAAGGTCATCCCATGTAGCTGCAACCTTATTAAAAAAGACCCTTGTTTTTTTCTTTCTCTCGGCAACAATAACTTTTGCTCTTTGCAAATCTTTTAAAACTTCATCCTGGTGATGCTTTGATTTCTCAATAAAATCCATTAAAGGGCGTTTTTTTTCATCCTGCTCAGCCTGGTAATAAACAAAACTTCCATCTCTTCTGCAGGACAAAAGGCTTGATTCCGTGAGTATTTTCAAATGTCTTGACACCCTTGACTGACCCATTAATAAAACTTCTACAATCTCATTCACATTAAGTTCATGGTTTGTCAAAATCCTATAGATGCGCAGCCTTGTTGAATCTGCCAAAGCTTTAAATATTTTTAAATTATCTGTCATATTCTTTTACCAGGATATATTTCATCAAACTACATAAACAAATTAATATTGACTAATCTATAAAGAGATCTCAAG
>CAZTEM010000020.1:0-35518 GCA_964612755.1 uncultured Desulfobacterales bacterium
GTAATTTACCTTAAAACAAAGGACAAAATTTAATTTTTCCTTGCACTTTCAATACTCTGAATATATAAACCGATATTGGATAATTGTTATTTGAGTTATAAAAATAAATTCATAGATTTACTTATTTGCTATTCTATTCCTGGTCGAAAGGTCCTTGGTGCTAACAAATGAATAAATATGATGATATCGTTGTAGGAAGCGGAGCAAGTGGTCTGACAACAGCTTTGATTTTAGGTATGAACCATAGAAAGGTACTCTTGATTGAAAAAGCACCCAGAATAGGCGGGTCTTTATCAAGGTTCTATAAAAAAGGAATACCTTTTGATACAGGATTTCATTTTACAGGAGGCTTTGCTAATGATTGCATCCTTAAAGATATGTTAAAAGTTCTATCATTAGACAATGAGATAGAACCTGAGTTTATAAAATATCCTGAGGACAACAAGTTTGTCTTTGAAAACACCTGCAATTCTTCCACAAATCCAATATTTCAATCCTTTGAATTTCACCAGGGCTTTGAACAGAATAAACAGGATATGCTTTCTTATTTTCCCAATGAAAAAAAAGCTATTGAAGCTTATTTTTCTAAAGTGAAATATGTCAGAATGAACACTAAAGCTATGAATATACGAGCTGATTTTGAGATGCAGCCACCATTAAAAGAAGACTTTATCACTTTAAAAAAAGAACTTGATTCTCTTACTGACAATAAAATTTTAAAAACACTTTTTTGTGCATTTTCCATGTGCCATGGTACAGAACCATCCCAAATTTCATTTGCAAATCATTCAAGGGTAACTTATAGCCTGTATGAATCCATTGCCAGAGTCAAAAACGGTGGAAATGCCTTTATTAAAGCCTTTAAAAGCAAACTTGCAAAATATAATGTTGAAATTAAAACAAATTCTTTTATCTCTTTGTGTGATGACATCTCCAAGAGAAAAGTCGGGACATTTATATTAAATGACGGCTCTAAAATAAAAGCAGAAAATTGTATATTTACAATTCACCCAAAAGAGATACTAAAAACATTTAAAAAAGAAAATACTTCAAAAGCTTTTGCAGATAGAGTGAATTCTTTTGAAGAATCCATTGGGTTTTTTCTTAGTTTTATAAAACTAAACAAAAAAGACCAAAAGCCTTTTAACCCGGGGATTGTCACGCTTTACCCTGATAATGATATGAATAAATTTTTTGATTCATCTTATAAAGGCGACCTGCCACTGGTTATGGTAAAAAATTCTGAAACAGTACAAAACAAAACTGTTAATGTTATAAATGCCTTTGAGTTATCCCATTGGGACCATGTAAAGAAATGGGCAGATTCTTTTACAGGTAAAAGAAGTGTTGAATATGAAAATTATAAAACAAACAAGATAAAAAAAACAATTGCTCGTATTACAAAAGTATTCCCTGAATATAAGGATAAGCTTGAAATAATTGATTCGGCTTCCATGTTAACTTTTCGAGACTATTTACACAACCCCTGTGGCAGCGCATATGGAATCAAGCAGAAAATAAGTCAATTTAATCTTTTTGGACGTATTCAATATAAAAACACATTTGCAGCAGGTCAGAGTGCTATTCTACCCGGGGTTCTTGGTGCTATGATGTCAGGGTTCACTATTTGCCGGTATTTATTAACCAGGGATGTTTATACTCAATTTGTAAAAAGACAGGTAAAAAGCACTTAATTTAAAGGGATTATGAATTAGATGAGAAGAGTTGTTATCACAGGGACAGGGGCTATTTCTGCTCTTGGAAATTCCATGGCAGAATTAATAGACTCCATTGAAAATCAAATCTGCGGTACAAAAAAAATGGATGAATGGCATAAGTATATAGGTCTTCAAAGTCTTGTTGGGGCACCTGCTGTTTTACCTGATATAAAATCCATTCCACGAAAACTCCGCAGGTCAATGGGTCGGATGACTCTTTTATCAATTTTTGCTGTTAATGAAGCCCTGGAATCTGCTGGAATCAATAAAGATTCTATTTCAAACAAGCGTTATGGTTGTGTTGCAGGCTCAACCATGGGAAGCGCTGAGGCATTAAATGATACTTTTGAAACAATGCTCCCTGATCATGACCTTACTCTACTTAGTTCAATGAGTTTTTTTAAATGTATTTCCCACACTGTATCCATGAATATTGCCCAGTATCTTGGGATTACAGGTAGCGTTATTGCAACTTCAGCAGCCTGTGCTTCATCTTTACAGGCAATTGGCACTGGATTTAACCTGATCAGGCATAATGACCAGGATATGGTTATTTGTGGTGGTGCAGAAGAACTACATCCAACTGTAACAGGCTCTTTTGATATTTTATTTGCCACCTCAACAAAATTTAATAACAAGCCTTGCTCTACACCTCGCCCTTTTGACAAAAATCGAGATGGATTAGTCTGCGGAGAAGGTGCTGGAATACTTGTTTTAGAAGAACTCAACCATGCCCAGCAAAGAGGAGCAAAAATACTTGGTGAAATTATAGGATATAATACCTGCGGGAGTGGGGCCCACATCAGTCAGTCCAACAGGAACGCCATGATTCAATGTATGAATTCATCTTTGTCTGATGCGCATATCAAACCAGATGATGTTGATTTTATAAGTGCCCATGCAACCGCAACCATACAGGGCGATATAGAAGAAGCTGCAGCTATTTATAATGTATTCGGATCAAAGACTCCTGTTAACAGCTTTAAAGGATATTTAGGTCACACATTAGGCGCGTCAGGGGCTATTGAGCTTGCGCTTGTATTGGAAATGATGAATAATAATATAATTTATCCAACATTAAATTTAGAAGATATTGATGATGATTGCAGCATGATTAATCATGTAAAAATAAAACTTAATAGGAATCTAAACATTATTCTTAAAAATTGTTTTGCATTTGGTGGAATTAATGCTTCTATTATTTGTAAAAAGTATGAGGAAATTCATGAATAAAAAAATTGAGGCGATGATAAATGAAGTATTTGTAGAATCTTTTGAAATTGAAAAAAACGAACTTAAACCCGAAGCACACATATTTGAAGATTTGGGCTTGGACAGCCTGGATATAGTTGATTTAGTTGTTGCCCTGCAAAAAAAATTCAATGTAGAAATCAGGACAGATGAAAGGATAAAAGAAATAAGGACGATTAAAGACCTTGCAAATTTTATTGAGGATTTACAATCAGAAGGTCAAGGTTAATTAATGATCTATCTTAAGAATATAGTATTTTTTATTCTTGTCATTGTGTTTACAATTGATTTTTTTTTGTTTTTCGGGCTTTGTTTAATTTTCATTCGAATTTTAACTTCCCAGAGAATTGCCCAGAAAACCCTAAGATTTTTAATTGTCTGCTATGGACGGATAATTATTTATGGTTTTGCAAGAATATTAATTAAAACAAAGTTTATTGATTCTTCAAAAGGAGATATTGTTTCTGACCCTTGTGTTTATGTTGCAAATCACAGATCAGCTTCTGATGCTTTTTTAATGGGAGTACTGCCAGGGGAATTTGTCCAGATTGTTAATCTCTGGCCTTTTAAAATTCCTATCCTTGGCTTGTGCGCTCATCTTGCAGGTTATCTCAGTGTAAGAGGCATGCCTTTTGAAGATTTTTCAAAAGAATGTAAGCAATTATTTGATCAAAATGTTTCAATTATAGGTTTTCCCGAAGGCACCAGATCAAGTTCTAAAAAAATGGGACAATTTCACAGCACCCTTTTCAGGGTTGCAAAGGAAAATAAACTGAAAATTGTACCCTTGATATTATTAGGTAATGAAGATAAACCTCTAAAGGGAAGCCTTAAATTAAATCCTGGCAATGTGGAGATACATCGACTTTCTTCAATTGCTTATGATGAATACAAAGATTTTTCAAGTTTTGAGCTTAAAAATTACACCAGAAAAAAAATGCAGATATTTATTGATCAACATCCCGAGGTATCATAATTAATAATATTCTAAATACCATTGAAATTGATCTCAGCATCAAAGGTCTTTCTTTAGATGACCTGAAAGATCTGATATTTCAAGCCGAGAATTTAAATATATTAGAAATAATTTTTCCTGAAAATATTGATAAAACAAACAAATTTCAGAATAAAATTTTAGAATTTGTTAAATTAAACAAATTAAAAATTAAAATTGTTTTTAAAAAGAGTTTCTGTACCAGACTTTATGATTTTAAATCAAAAAAAATCTGTGCAATAAATTGCCTGCAACATGGATTATCATGCTTTATTTCATCAAGCGGGTATGTTTACCCATGTATTGGATTGCCTTTATCACTTGGGAATATCCACAAAGATTCACTTAAAAAAATTCTTAATGACAGTGAAGTCCTTGATAATCTTAAAAATTATAAAATCATGATTAAAGGTCCATGCAGACAATGCAATAGTTTCTCAAATTGTTATGGATGTCGTGCACGGGCATATGCACTTACAGGTGATTATCTGGCATCTGATCCCGGGTGCCCTGAAAATCAGAATCAAATTAATAAAATAACATATCTTCCCATGGATGTTGAAAAATTAATTCCACAAAAACAAGGAATGCGTGTTGTTTCAAATCTTCTTAAAGTTGGTGAACGTTATGCTCAGGTTGAATCTGTTCTTTTAGATCAAAATTTATTTATTAAAAAAGACAAATCCCTCGAAGAAATAGTATATATGGAAATCATGGCACAATCTGCAGCTGTTATGAATGGTTTTGAAAAATTTGATACAGACAGACCAGATCCAGGAGGGTTTTTAATTGGAGGGAAAAATATCAATATCCATACTAAAGCATATGCAGGACAAAAATTAATTATTGATATTTATAAAACCACCAAATTTGGCAATTTTGGAATACTTACGGCAACAATAAAATCCAATAGTGAATTGATTGCAGATGGTGAAATTAAAATTTTTCAAAATGATGGAGCACAAAATGAAATTTAAAAATTTTTTTATCCTTATATTATTTTTAATAACAAGCCTGATTTCCTGTCAAATTGGTTTTTGTGATGATGTTGACATGTTTTTATCTGAAGTCGAGCACAACATGAACAACATCCAAAGCGTACAGACATCATTTATTCAAAAAAAATATATGGCAATGTTTGATATGCCCATTACCATAAAAGGAAAAATTTACATTGAGAACCCGGGCAAATTTGCCTGGATGGTCACAGATCCTATTAAATATACGCTTATAATAAGTAAGGATAAAGTAATAAAATGGGATCAATCAAATGGAGTTAAAGAACTTTCTTTAAAAAAGAACCCGATGTTTAAAGCCATGATAGAACAAATAACTTTCTGGTTCTCAGGCTCATATGCATCATGTAAAACTGATTATGACATTAAACTTGTACAAAACAACCCCGATATTTTAGAGTTCACGCCTAAAGAACACAATCCCGCATCTCAAATGCTTAAAACCATTGCCCTATCCTTTCAAAAGGATAAAAATTATATCTCAAAAATTAAACTTTTAGAAAAAAACTCTGATATTACCGAACTTTTTTTTAAAGATGTGATTATAAATGGAAACATTAAGAAATCTGTCTGGGAAATCAAATAAAAATGATAGAATACATATTTGACAAATTATTTTATTTTATCGGTCAAAATAAAATTAAAATATTATTTCTGTTGTTTTTACTGCTTTTCATTGCGTTTTTTCGCATTTCCAACGTTAATTTTGTTAATGACATCTCTATAATGCTTCCTGACTCTCCTGAATTAAAAAGATCTCTTAATTTCATAAACAACTCTGAAATGTCTGATACCATAGCATTCTCAATAAAATTAAAAAAAAATTCCAAAAAAGATCTATTTTATGAAACAGATTGCTTTGCCAAAAAATTAAAAAGAGTGTCTTTAATCAATGAAGTATCAACCGGAATAGAAAATTTTAATATTTCAGAACTTAGAAAAGAAATTGTAAGGCTTTTGCCCCTGTTGATTGCTAAAGAAGATTATCAAATATTTAAAGATATTAAAACTAAAAAGGGAATTGCAGAAAAAATAAGACAGATGTTTATTATGCTAACAACACCTGGAAGTGCATTTTTACAAGATACAATCACCACTGATCCTTTTAACTGGTCTAATCATATATTAAACAAGCTCCAGGTATTGACCAAATCAATGGGGTTTAATGTTGAACTTCATAACAATCACTTTGTTGATAAAACTCATCTGTATACACTTATAATTGCAAAAACATCCGCACCTGTGACAGATGCTGAAAAGTCTGAAATCCTTATCAGAGATATCAATAAAATCATTAAAACTCTTCCTGAGCTTAAAATCGTAACGATTTGTGGTCATAAACATACTTTAAGCAATCAAAAAGTAGTAAAAAACGATATTTATATCACCACAATAATCATCTCACTTAGCTTCATTGGTTTAATGCTTTTTGTTTTTAAAACATTTGATGCTCTGTCTATTTTTATTCTGCCGTTTTTTGCAATTGTTTTTGCTGTTTTTATTTCCAGTTTTATTCAAAATTCCTTATCTTTTTTTATGATCGGGTTTGCAGCCGTTATTGCTGGCATTTCAGTGGATTATGGCATTCACCTTTTTACGGCATTTAAAACAAAAGGCTATGCAGGATTTAAAGATATCATAAAACCTGTAATTATCGCCTCTTTAAGCACCATGGGAGTTTTTGTTTCTTTTTTTGCATCATCTGTACAAGGGTATAAAGAATTAGCAATTTTTTCCATCCTCAGTATCATTATCTGTGTTATTTTGTCTATTTTCTTTCTACCCCATTTCTGGAGAAAAAAAAGCCTTGCACCCAATATTAATATTACTGTTAATTTATCCCGGGGCAAAAGCAAATTAGTGCTATGTCTGTGGAGTATTATTTTATTTTTCTCAATCCTTTGCCTTGCAAATTCTGATTTTCTCAAAGCCATTGATATCTCGGCTTTTGATGGAAGTGAGCCAGAAGTAATTAATGCAGAAACTCAATTTTATGATGTCTGGGGAGGCAGAAAAAAGCCTGGAATTATTGTTACAACAGGTAAGAATATTGAACCGCTATGGCAAAATTATGAATCAATAACAAATCAATTAAAAAATAAAATTGATGGATTTAATTCCTTTGCCCTGCTTGTGCCCTCAAAAAAACAACAAATTATAAATTTAAAAACTTTTAAAGAGTATTGGACAAAAGATAAAATCAATAAATTAAACAAAGAATTTATTAATTTAATTCAACCCTATGGTTTTCAAAAAAAATCTTTTGATCCTTTTTTCAAATTACTTGTTTCAAATAATCTAACAATTAAAACCCAGATACCTGATAGTTTTAAAATATTTGAAAAACATTTTATAAAACAAATAAACTCTTCTTATAATCTCTTATCATATTTTAATGATACAGATCAAAACCTTGCCAAAATCAGAACTATTCTTAAAAATTATCCTGGCTCTTATATTGTATCAAGAAGAGAACTTTCATCAACCATTGGTAAACAATTGATTATTGATCTTAAAAAAATATCGTTAATTGCTTTATGCTGGATGGTTATACTTATTATAATTTTAATTAGAAAACCTGCACATATTTTTCTATCCTTAGTTCCAGTTATCACGTCAATATCCTTTGTCTTTCTTATCTTACATCTTCTTTCCCTGCAAGTTTCCGCCATAATACTTATCACTTTAATAATTATTCTTGGTCTAAGTCTTGATTATGGTGTGTTTATATCAACAGCTGAGAGAAAAAAAAATCTTAAATCCGTAATCGTTGCAACAAGTTTTTCCATGGTTACAAGTTTGATGGGCGCAGGTGCGTTAATATTTGCAGACCACCCTGTTATGTTCTCTATAGGAATAACCTTAGTCAGCGGTATCAGCGCAGCTTATTTGAGCGCTGTGTTTTGTATTCCTGCTTTTAAAAAGGTGTTTACATGAAAAAATTTCTAATATTTTCAATTGCTTTTCTGTTTTTAACAGGTTGTTCAAACATTAAAATACCTAATCACAACCTTACTCAACTCGATCATTTAAATGAAATCATAATAAAGAATCAAATTGATCAATATAATAACGCTGTTATTCAAAAAGCAAATATAATCAATTCAATTGTTTTTAAGTTTCGGGGTAAAAACATGGCTGCCATTGGAATGACCAAGCTTGATTCGAAAAATAAAAATTTTTCAGTCGCAGGTTTCAGCCCTATGGGTTTGACGCTTTTCAAACTAAAAATAAAAGGCGATAAACTCATTTCAAGTTATGTAATCCCTGAATTTGGTTCCAATAATTTAAAAAAAGCTGCTGATATGATAAGCAAGGATATTGCCCGAATCTACTTTGATAGAAAAATTAATATACAAAAAAGTTTGTTTTTGATTGATCAATGTAGTGTCACAACAGATATAATCCGGAACAACAAAAGATTTGAATATATCTTCACAGGCAAACCTTTAAAATTAACAACAAAAATAATGTACAAAAATAAAAAGAAAATATGGTCTGTTGATTATTATGATTACAAAAGTGTAAAAAACCTTCAAATACCTTTTAGAATATTTCTAAAACATTATCAATATAACTATAGCCTTAATATCGAAACAAAAAAAATTAAATTAAATTAAAATTTTATTTAAAAATCAATAATAATGTTATAAAATATTCGTTTTTGATTAGAATACTTTGGATTTTACAATGAGTTTATTAAATAAAAACATTAGTGACATAATTATCCATAATATACACTTCCATAATCCGACTCTTTCTTTAGATATTCTGTTTCCAAAGAGTTTTATCGGTTTTCAAGGACATTTTCCAAACAAGCCTGTTCTTCCTGGCGTTGTGATGATACAAGTCATGATACAAATGTATGAATTGTTCAAAAATAAAAATTATACTCTATGTAAGATTAAACAAGCTAAATTTATAGAACCTGTGTCTGCTGGTGAAATGATTTCATTTACTCAAGAAGCAAGCATTGATAAAAATACTATTGGTATAAATGGTAAGGTATTAAAATCAAATAAGATAATTGCAAAACTTTCACTTGTTTTGCAAGATCAAATAAATTAATGGAGTATAATGAATTATATATTAATTAACTTAAAATTTCTATTCACGGAATCATCCATATGAAATGCTTTCTAGTCGATGCCAATATTGCAACTTCACCATATCCGGTATATCCCCTTGGCATGAGTATGGTTGCCAATGCACTTAAAAAGGCAAACCATGATGTTTTCCAATTTGATTTTTTACAAAGCAATTCATCATATGAGAATCTATGCAGCATTATTGCCGAAAAACAACCGGAGATTATTGGCATATCAATGAGAAATATTGATAATGTAAACTCTCTAAAAGAAGAAAAATATACAGGAGTTGTTAAATCAATTGTCAAGGCAATAAAATCTGTAACCAGTTCTCCTGTTGTTCTTGGCGGTACTGCCTTTTCCATTTTACCTGAAAAACTACTTGAAGTCATTGGTGCAGATTTTGGCATTGTGGGAGAAGGTGAAGAACTAATGGTCAAGCTTACTTCTTTAATAGAAGCTGACAAACCTCCTTTACAGAAAATCTTTAAAGCAAAATCCGACCTTAAAGGGACTCAAATTCAAAGAGCTTATTATGATAAAGACATAATGAATTATTATCTTGAAAACGGGTCAATCGCAAATGTACAGACAAAACGTGGCTGCATACACAGATGTGTGTATTGCTCTTACCCTTATCTTGAGGGCAATAAGTTTAGAAATCGTGATATTCAGGAAACCATTGATGATATTAAATTTTTACAAAATGAGTGCAAAGTAAAAATGATTTTTTTTACTGATTCAGTGTTTAATGACAGACAGGGCAATTACATAAAATTACTTGAAGAAATGGTAAGACAAAATATTTCTATTCCCTGGACTGCTTATATAAAACCTGAAAAGATATCTCAATCAACAATCAAGCTCATGAAAAAAACCGGAGTTAGAGGTGTTGAAATAGGTTCTGATGGTGCTTCTGATGAATCACTTGCAGGTTTGGGAAAATCTTTTAGATTTAAGGATGTAATTGAATGCAATAAAAATTTTGCAGACAATAAAGTTGCAACAGCAAATTTTTTTATGTTTGGCTGCCCCAATGAAACAATATCCAGTGTCATGGACGGAATAGACAATATTATTAAATTAAAACAAACTGTTTCTTTTATTTTCCAGGGGATCCGAATCCTCCCTAATACCAAACTCTACAATATTGCTCTTGAACAAGGAGTTATTGATCAAGACAATGATTTGCTTGAACCGGTTTATTATATTACACCGGGACTTGATAAGGATTGGATGGAAAAAACTTTAACGGAAAAATTTAAGCCTTACAGGCATTGTGTCTTCCCACCTAATGCATTGGAAAATAGTGTTAAATTTTTACATAAGCTTGGGCACTCAGGGCTTATGTGGGATCTCCTTATTCAAAATAAAAAACGTGGCGCAAAAATTCATGGGAAAGCTGAAATTTAAATAAAATATGATGGATAATACAGATAATATCTGGTGTGTGATACCAGTTTATAATAATGCCCGTACTATCAAGGATATTGTTAAAAAATGCTGTGAAATTCTACAAAATATTCTTGTTATTGATGATGGGAGCACTGATGCAAACCTTTCAGAGCTTTTAAAAAATACTGGCGCTATAGTTATAAGTCATAAAATAAATAGAGGCAAAGGCGCTGCCATATTAACAGCATTGAAATTTCTGGAACAAAAAAATGCTCTCTCAATGATAACTATTGATGGGGACGGTCAGCATCTCCCCTCTGATTTAAAACTTTTTATTGAAGGGATCAAAGCTTTTCCAGATGCATTACACATTGGTATTCGAAATTTTAATCAGACTTCTATTCCCGGTTCCAGTCGTTTTGGCAGAAGATTTTCAAATATGTGGTTTAAAGTTGAAACTGGTCAGGATTGTAAAGACACCCAGAGTGGATTTCGAGCATATCCTGTCCCATTAATTTCCAAACTTAAATTGTTTGGCTCATTTTATGATTTTGAAATAGAGGTCATAGCAAGATCAGCCTGGGCAGGCATTCCAATTAATGAGATTGATATATCTGTGGTCTATGAGCCCCTGGAACTACGTGTCTCGCATTTTAAAAAATTTCGAGACAATTTACGCATTTCTTTAATGCATTCAAGGCTTATTGGCAGACGTTTAATACCTTTTCCCCATAAAAAACTTTATAAAAATAAAGAAAACCTTAACTTTTCTCTTTTATTACATCCTGTTGAATTTTTCAGACTTCTGCTTAACGAGAACACAAGCCCTCTTGCATTGGCATTGTCAGCTGCGATTGGAACAGCTCTTGCGGTGCTGCCTATTGTAGGTTTTCATACGATTGCCATTATTTATGTTACTGCCCGCTTACATTTAAATAAAATTATGGCTCTTAGTATACAGGTTTTATATTCACCTCCTTTTGTACCATTTATTTGTATTGAAGCAGGTCATTTTTTACAAAACGGTTCCTTTATTACTGAATTGACTTTATCTTCTTTTAAAGCCAACTGGCAGGAATTTTTTTTAGACTGGATCTTAGGCTCTTTGGTGCTTGCACCTTTTTATTCCCTGGTCGCATTTGTGGGAGTATATTATATAAGTCTTAAAATAAAAAAAAGAATAACAAATAAAACTTATGTCTAATTCAAAAACAATACCAGACAGAGGAAATAAAATAGGATTCTGGTTCTTTAAAATATTTTTACAATTCGGAGGACTGTATGCAGCTTATGTTCTATTATCTGGTGTGACCCTGCATTATTGGTTGTTTGATAGAACTGCAGTTAGAAACGCTTCGGCATATTTAAAAAGACGCTTCGTGTCTGATTCCAGACTTCGTATCCGATTTAAAGTGTATAAATTATTTTATAGCCAGGGCATACAACTAATAGATCGTGTTGCACAGATTTCCGGAGCTGTAAAATTCAATATTCAATTTTCAGGTTGGGACAAACTCAACAAACTTTATAATTCAGGTAAAGGATTTATCTTATTAACTGCCCATGCAGGCAATTGGCAACTTGCCATGACAGAACTTGATCAATTTAAAAAAAAAATTTTCCTGGTTATGAAATCTGAAAATAATGAGGCTGTTAAAAATGCTTTGAACATAAATGAAAACAGTGACATATTTGGTATTATTTCTCCTGAAGAACATCTAGGAGGTATTGTACCTGTTATTAAAGAACTTAATAATGGCAATATCATCTCTTATATGGGCGACAGATCCTATGGGTTTGATTCTATAAAAGTTAATTTTATTGGTGCAAAAGCAAGATTCCCCTATGGAGCTTTTGCCATAGCAGCAGCAACAAAAGTTCCCATTGTAACAGCTTTAGCTTCTAAGATTGACTCTAAAACCTATAAAGTGGACTTTACAAATATAATAAAACCTGAGTATAAGAGTCGAGAAAATAAAAAAAAACAATTATCCGGGTGGGTACAGGAATACGCTGATTTACTTGATGATTTTTTTAAGGAATATCCATATCAGTGCTTTCTTTTTCATGATGTATGGAAAATTGATAATAGTTAAAAGGAGAATATATGTCAGAAAAACAGAATCTTGAAGAAATTAAAACCCAATTAAAAAAAGAATTGATTGAAAATCTTTCTTTAGAAGATATAGAACCAAAAGATATTGAAAACGATAAAATATTATTTGGCGATGATGGGCTTGGTTTGGATTCCCTTGATGCTGTTGAAATTGTTGTTTTTTTACAAAGAATCTGGGGAATAGAAATCAAGGATATGGAAGAAGGCAAAGAAATCCTTGTATCAATAGATACCATGGCTAACCATATTTATAACAATTCCTGATTAAAAATCATTTATATTGATGAATAAGGAAAAAATTTTTATAACTGGCATGGGTATTATCTCTGCCTTGGGAAATTCCTTAGATGATAGTCTCAAAGCACTGCAAAAACATCAGATCAATGCAGGAAAAAATGATCTATTTGATTCTAAAATAGATAAACCTGTATTTAAAGCAGACTTACCCTCTAAACCATCTTTAGAAATGCGTTCAAAAGAACTTGCAAAGTATGCTTTTGATCAGGCAATAACCCAGGCAAAGCTTAAAGATAAAAATCATTTAAAAATCGGGATATGCTGCGGGACTACAGTCGCAAGTCAGCTTAATGATATTGAATTTTATAAAAAATTTCGAGCAGGTGAGGTAAAATCCTTTTCCCCTGTTGAAAATTTTCTTTCAGGCAATATATCAGAATCACTTCTTAAAGAATATAATTTTTCAGGACCTGGTTTTAATGTTGTGAATGCCTGTTCTTCAGGCACTGATGCCATCGGTGTTGCTATGACATGGTTACAAAATGGAGTGTGTGATATTGCAATTGCCGGAGGGGCAGATGAACTTAATCTTGTTCCCATTGCAGGATTTAATGCTTTAGGTATTTTAAGTGACTCTGTTTGCAAACCTTTTGATAAAGACCGGGCAGGACTAAACCTTGGTGAAGGCGCAGCTTTTCTTGTACTGGAAAAAGAATCTACAGCAAAATTTAAAAATACTAAATTTCATGCCCAATGTTTAGGATATTCAATTGCTGCTGATGCATATCATCTTACAAGCCCGAGACCTGATGGTAGAGGGATTATTTCAGCCATTGAAAAGGCTTTGTACCATGCTGGACTTAAAAAAGAAGATATAGGATTTATAAATGCCCATGGTACTGCAACAAAGAATAATGATCTTGTAGAGGGCACTGTTTTTAAAACACTGTTTCCCAAAACAACTAAAATTCTTTCTACAAAAGGGTTTACAGGTCATACCCTGGGAGCTGCAGGAGCTATTGATGCTGTGTTGACCATATTATCTCTGCAAAACCAATGGTTGCCAGCAAGTGCAGGATTTTCTGAACAAGATCCTGAAATCGGATTCAGCCCGGTCACTAAACCAATGGATCTCAATGCAAATTTTGCTCTTTCCACCTCCCTTGCTTTTGGAGGAAAAAATTCAGCTCTTATATTTGGGAGAATTTAATATGGATATACTTGGAAAAGGATTTGCAGACCAAAATACAAAGATTAAAGGCATAAGGCGTGCAGACAAATTTGCTAAAATGGCTGTTGCTGCCTGCCAAGAATCATGTAATTTATTAGACTTTTCCAAAGAAAAAAGCGAAATATCTATAATTTTGGCAACACAATTTGGTCCCCATTCCACAACATTTAAATTTTTGGACAATATACTTGATTATTCTGATACTTCAGCTTCTCCCACAATATTTTCCCATTCAGTTCACAATGCTGCAACCTCATATATTGCATCTTGTCTTGGTATCTGTGGTCAGGCCTTAACTATCACGTCTTTTTCAGATCCTCTAAAACAAGCATTAATTATGGCTGATGCATGGCTTGAACTAAAGCAGACTGAAAAAGTCATAGTATGTTATGTTGAAGAAGAATCAGATCCTATGGTTTTTGCTCATGGTTATTGCGATTTTCCTTCTTATTCTAAAAATAAAATTTTATCTGGTGCAGTATCTATTTTATTACAGCAGGGAAATTTATTTAAAATTCCTGAAAGAATTCTTAATCCGTTTAAATATATTAAGGAGCTATAAATAAATTGGGAACAATTACAAAACAAAGTATTAAAAAAAAATTAACCGAACAAATTTCTTTATCCCTGGGCGAGGAGATTGAAAATATCCGATCGGATATGCTTTTGCATGACCTTGGTCTGGACTCGTTGGGACTTGTTGAATTATTTGTTTTTATTGAAAACGAATTTGCAATAAAACTTATGGAATCGGGTATTTCCCAGCAGGATATTATGAGGATTGATTCTTTATCTGAAAGCATTCATAAGGCTCTGAATAATTAATGAATTTGTTTAAAACATATAAACGCTATTACTTAAATGGAATTGACTTTGTAATGGCAGGACTTAATTTGTTTAATCAAAAACAAACAGGGCTTGGCAATCATTCGCACATTGTACTTGTATTGGATGGTTTGCTTGATAAAAATATACTTGAAAAAAGGCTTTCTAAATTATTGTCTGATTCTTTATTCTATAATGGAAAAATTAAACGGGCATGGCATCTTGCGCCATATTGGGCTCCTGAAAAACAAATTTTTCAACCTTTTGATCTGGGATTTTTTCATCTTAGGTCACCTATGGATCAAGACCTTGATAAATTGCTGCAAAATATAGCTATAAGTCCTTTTAAAAACAAAACAACCTTATTGGGATTTGATCTTGTTCATTGTGACAATAAAACATATTTAATTATGAAATTTAATCATAAAATGTTTGATGCAAGAGGAGCTGAAGCTTTACTTGAATATATATTAAATGATCAGGACCATGACAAACAACTTCTCCTGCCTTGCCAGGGTCCTCAACTTAATTTATGGAAAACCAGATTCTTGTCCGGGCAGCATATTAATAGATTTTTAAGATCAATTTTTATTAAAAACATCAAAGTTGCTTCTCTAAAACAAAACAATGAATCCGGTAATAAACATAATTTTTTCTATTCTTCTTTTTCCAAAGAACAAACCAGGATCATTGATGATTTAGCTGAAAAAAATGCTGGATATCTTATGAATGGGATATACCTTTTAACCTGTGCATCAAAAAGCTTTTGCTCTTTATTTAATCAAGATAAATCTCCCGGGAATATTCTTATCCCTATTAATATTGATATTAGAGAAAATAAATTTAAAAAAGAAAAGATTTTTTTTAATAACCTGTCTTTTATGCTGTTTAACCTTAAAAAAGATTTACCTTTAAATAAATTTTTAATATCCTTGAAATCCCAATTCATTGACCAAATAAAGAAAAAAATACCATTTCATTTTATGAATGCAGCATTACTCATGAGAATTATGCCTTTAAGCATGCTTGCCCGGTTTATGAATTTTAGAATGAAAAAAAATCCTTGCTCTTTTTCCTTCTCTTATATTTCAGAACAGGCGTTTAATTTAAAATCAGTATATGGTCACAATGTTATTAATCTTTTTCATATGCCCATAGTACCTTTTGACCCAGGTATTGGTGTATTTTTCACCCGTTTTAATAAAACACTGAATGTGATTGTTTCAAGCTTTAACACAAAACTTAGTGAAAAAGACGGTAAATCTTTGCACAAACAAATTGTCTGGGAAGTACAAAATGGAAAAATTTGATGCCATAATTATAGGAGCTGGTATTGCAGGACTTTGTTCTGCTGTTACTGCGTTGAATTTTGGCATGAAAACAGCAATTATTGAAAAAGAAAATTTTTGGGGCGGAATCTCACAAGACTGCTTTCATTCTCATATTTGCGGGCTGTTTAAAAATGATTTTTCCACCCCTTTTCAGATTGCTAATCCTGGAATCTGCTCTGAAATTTATCAATATCTTTATGAATGTTATGGGGACCAATGCCTTGTAACAATGGGTAAGGTTGAAATCATTGCATTCCTTCAAAACGATTTGTGGAATTATTTTTCAAATATTTTTAATAAAAAAGACTTAATTTTTTTAAAAAACACCAAATGTGTTCAAATAAAATCAAATAAAAAAAAAGTTGAATCAATCACCATATTAAATGAAAGCAGAAAAACAGACCTTTGCGCCCAATTTTATTTTGATGCAACAGGATGTTCAGAACCATTTAATCATTCTGCTAATAAACCTAGCCAGCTTTTTGGATATTGCATGCTATTCCAGGGTGTTTTAGAGAATGATTTGTCAATAATCATACCTTATACTGCTCGTAAAATTGTTTCAGACCATAGGATCAATGATTATTTAAAATTTATTACAATAACTCATCACCCCCTGTCAGATAAGCATATTTTAAAATTTTCCGTAAAAAATTCAGATGATATAGAAAACTGCCATTTTATCTATGATAAATTAAAAGATAAGATTAAAGATTTTGCAAAATTAGAATTAATAAAGACCTCAAAAAATATTCATTCACGATCATGTTCATATAAAGAAAAGAATAAAACCAATAAAAAACCTGAGGATAGCGTTATTAAAACTTATTGGCCCATGGAAAAATGGGATCAAACACATGGCACTTCCTATGAATATCCAGAAAACAATCAATATTTTCCCATACCCATATCTGCATTCAAGGATACAAAATTTTCCAATCTTTTCCTTGCAGGGAAAAGCATAAATGTCTCGGAATCTATCCAGGCATCTTCCAGGGTTATGGGGATATGTATGGCAACAGGTGAACAAGCAGTGATTATTGCTGCAAATCATTCAAATACCAAATATAATAAAAGGCTTTAATAATATGAGAGTTTTATTAGTCAAACCATACACTGAATTAAAAGTTGCAAAAAGACTACAGGAAGGCTTTCTTCATTTAGAACCCCTTGAACTTGAAATCACTGCTGCCGGGATTAATAAAAACCATGAACCTAGAATACTTGATTTAAGTGTTTTAAAGAACCCGGTTAAAACTTTTTTTAAAACCCTTGAAGATTTTAAACCGGATTTAATTGGATTTGGGGCATATAGCACTGGTCTCCATATTGTGAAAGACCTTGCTGAAAAAACTAAAAAACTTTTACCTGATTCCCATGTGATAGTTGGAGGTATACATGCAACTCTTCGACCCTATGATTTTAACAATGGCTGCTTTTCAGCCATTGTCAGGGGGGAAGGTGCCAATGCCATATCTGAAATTATTCAAAATATTGAAAAAAACAAACCTCTTGATAATGGATCAAATATCCTTTCTCCGGATAGCCTTGATTTTAACCAGAATTCATTAAAGCCCCCTCCTGAATATGTTGATGTTAAGACCATACCACTTCCTCGACGTGACCTTGTGAATCGTTCTAAATACTTTTGCATATGGACCCATAGTGATACAGGAAAACTTGACAAATTATTTCCAAATGTTGCAAGTCTCAGAACATCTCTTGGGTGTCCATTTTCCTGTTCTTTTTGTGTAATACATCATGTTATGAATAAGGCATATCTTCAGCGCACACCAGAAGATGTTGTTAACGAGATTGAAAATTTAAAAGAAGATCATATTTATTTTGTAGATGATGAAATGTTTATAAACATTAAACGTGTTACAAAAATTGCAGAATTATTAAAAAAAAGAAATATTAAAAAAAAATATATCAGCTGGGCAAGGAGTGATACTATTGCTAATCATCCTTCAGTTTTCAAACTCTGGAAAGAAGTAGGGCTTGATGTCGTATATGTCGGACTGGAATCAATGGATCAGAAAAGGCTTGAAGACTATAATAAAAAAACAGGCTATGAAACCAATTTAAAAGCAATAAAAATTCTTAAAAGTTTTGATATAATGCTACATGCTGCATTTATCGTGCATCCTGACTTTACTAAAGAAGATTTTAAGCTTCTTGAAAAAAATGTCATGGATCTTTGTCCTTCAGAAATCACTTTTACTGTTTTATCCCCTTCTCCGGGAACCAATCTTTTTGAACAACATAAAAATAAATTGATATGTAATCCTTTTAAATATTATGATTGCATGCACAGCGTTATTCCAACCAATATGACAATCAAACGTTTTTATCAATATTATGGTCGTTTATATGCAATTGCCTTGCGTTCAAACCCCTTAAGAATTAATAAAATCAAAGTCCCTTTAAAAGATTTCTTCAGGGCAGCCATATTTGGAACAAGATATGTTTTTTCCCTTTACGGCATATATAAGGATTACCCTAAAGAATTGCACCATCTAAGCAAAGATCAACTTCTTAAAGCTGCAAAAAAAATAGGATTTTCCCATGAAGAATAAAGAAAAAAATAGAACCAATATAGTTGATGTCATAAAACACAATTTTACTGAGAACAATTATAAAACTGCTGTTACCAGGGGATCAAATAATTCCATATCCTATTTAAACCTTTTTAAAGAAATAAAAAAATACTCATACCAATTATCAAAAGCAGGGTTTAAAAGCCATGACAGAATTGCTCTTTTTTGTGAAGACTCTTTGGAATATATTATTCTTGCACTTGCAGTATTAGATACCAAAGCTGTTATTGTACCTGTTTCCCCTTCCCTTTCAGCCAATGAACTTGACAATTTATTAACCCGTATAAAAGTAAAATATATTTTATCTGAAAAAAAACTAAACCGGTATTCTCCTTTAAAAGATAAATATTTTGATAAAATATATCTTTATGAAATTGATAAAAATATTAAATACTCCAGGGAATATCTTTTGGTTCCGGATCCTGGGTTTATACGTTTTTCATCCGGTACAACTGGTGAAAGTAAGGGCGTTTTATTAACCCATCAGGCAATAATTGACAGAACTGCTGCTGCCAATATAAGGCTTAAAATATCTTCTGATGATACTATTGGCTGGTTTTTATCCATGAGTTTTCATTTTGTTGTAAGTATACTCCTCTTTTTACAAAAAGGAGCCCATATTGTCTTATCCCAGGATAATTTTCCTTCAGGTATCCTTGATTATTTTAAAAAAAACAAACCAAGTTTTTTATATGCTTCACCATTCCATTATAATTTACTTGCAAACCATAAAGACATTTCGTCATCTTTATTATCCAATGTCAGGATGGCTGTGGTCACAGCTGTATCATTAAACAGGCAGACAGATAAGGAATTTTTTAATAAATTTAAAATTCATCTTAGCCAGGCCTATGGCATTATCGAAGTTGGACTCCCGTTTATTAATGATAATTTTAATGAAGACTTTATATGCTCCGTGGGAAAACTTTTACCTTCCTATGAATTAAAATTACAGGATACTGACAATAAAGGTCAGGGTACAATTTTTTTAAAGGGTAAAGGTATGTATTATGCGTATACATCTCCCTGGAAAAAAAGGGATCAATGGTTTAATACAGGCGACATTGGATATTTAAAAGATTCTTACCTTTTTATTACAGGCAGAACAAAAAATTTAATAAATTTTGCCGGGATGAAAATATTTCCTGAAGAAGTAGAAAAAGTTCTGCTAAACCATGAAAACATTAAAGAAGTCAGGGTATATGGTGTAAACCATGATTTATACGGACAACTTCCCATTGCTGAAATGGTTCTTTTTAATAAAGAAAAATTAAATATTTTAGAATTAAAAAAATATTGTCTCAAAAAAATTGATTCCTATAAAGTCCCAAAAAATTTTTTAATAGTTGACTCAATAGAAAAAACACTTAGTGATAAAATAAAAAGAACTTGAAATAACCGGAGATATCTAATATGGATAAAAGCTTTGAACAAATAGTATTGGTTACAGGGGCAAGCCGTGGTATAGGGCGTGCAATTGCAATAGAACTTGGCACAAAAGCACGACTTGTATATGTTAATTTTCTAAGGGATGAAAAATCAGCTTTGAAAACCTGTAAATTAATTGAGAGCACAGGCGGGAATGCCAGGATTATAAAATTTGATGTAAGTGATGCAGCCATGTCTGAAAAAAATGTTCAATCCATACTTGATGCCCATGGCAGGATTGATATCCTTGTGAATAACGCAGGTATAAGAAATGATAAACTCATGGCATGGATGCAGGAACCTGACTGGAAAAATGTTCTGGATACAAATCTTGCCTCATTTTTTAATGTTTCAAAATTAATTGTTAAAAATATGATTACTAAACGTTTTGGACGGATTGTAAATATTTCATCAACTGCAGGTCAAGTTGGGAATGCAGGACAAGTGAATTATTCTGCTGCAAAGGCAGGGATTATTGGTGCAACAAAAGCATTGGCAAAAGAAGTTGCAAGAAGAAATATTACAGTCAATGCTGTGGCACCGGGGTTTATTGATACTGAAATGATTCAAGGAATGCCCATAGAAGAAATCACAAAAATGATTCCCGGCGCAAGACTTGGAAAGGTTGAAGAAGTCAGCTCATTAGTGGGTTTTCTCTGTTCTGATAAAGCCTCATATATCACAGGACAAATCATTGGAGTAAATGGTGGAGTTGCTTAATATTTTATGAAAAAACCATATTTTAAACAAATTCAAAATGTTCCTGCACCTTTAAGGGCAAAAGTAAAGACCATTACCAGGTTTGAAGAAATTGATTCTATGGGGATTGCGTGGCATGGCAGGTTTGCAAGCTATTTTGAAGATGCAAGGGTTGCCCTTGGTGAAAAATTTAAATTAGGATATCTAGACCTTTATAGTAATAATATCCTGGCACCTTTAAAAAAAATTCATATTGATTTTCTTTCCCCTGTTTTTTTCAGAGAAGAAATAAATATAGAATGTATTTTACATTATACTGATGCTTCAAAAATACAAACAGAATATATAATTAAAAAACAAGATAATACCATTGCAGCAACCGGCTATGTAATTCAAATGCTCTTAAATCCCGATTATCAATTATTTTTAACCCAGCCTGAATATTACAAAAATTTCTGTGATATGTGGAAAAAAGGTGAATTTAAATGAAAAAAGTGCTAATTGGGCATGCCAGTGCAATATCTTCAGTTGGGAAAAATCTGGATTTAACTTTTCAATCATTGTTACAACACAAATCAGGTATAAAAAAAATTAATCGATTTGATACAAAAAATTATAAAACTCAATATGCTGCCTGTATTGATAATATTGAATCATCAGACAATAAAAGCTCTTTTTTAAATCTTATTGATTTGATTTTAGAACCGATTAAAGATATCCCGGACAATACCAGAGTAATCACAGCAACAACTAAAGCATGTATTGATCTGCTTGGAAAAAAGAATAATTATTTATTACCCGGAGATATACCAAATTATATAATAGACAAACTCAATCTTTCAGGATCTGGGATCAATATAAGTTCGGCATGCGCCTCTTCGACCATTGCCATTATAAAAGGGGCACAAATGATTATTAATAATAGAGCTGATTCTGTTTTAATAATTTGTGCTGATATTGTCAGTGAATTTGTTTTTTCAGGTTTTTCCTGTCTTAATGCCCTGTCAAATTCATATAGCAAACCTTTTGATATTATACGAGACGGACTAACCCTTGGAGAGGGAGGCGCTGCAATACTTCTTGTTAGCGAGGATATTGCAAAAAAACATTCCTTTCAATGCAATACCATGATTGCAGGATTTGGTATTGCAAATGATGCAACACATATCACAGCTCCTGCAAAAGATGGTCGAGGACTAATATTAGCTATAAAAAAAGCCCTGAATACAGCAAATGTCAGCCCTGAATCCATAGGAGCAATTAATGCCCATGGCACCGGAACTATTTATAATGATTTAATGGAGATAAAAGCATTTAATCATATTTTTAAAGACCTGACAATCCCGGTCAATTCAATAAAGGGATCAATTGGGCATTGCCTTGGGGGTGCCGGTGGTATTGAAGCTGCACTTGCAACATTAATGCTCAAAGAAAAAATTCTACCCGGAACCTATGGTCTCTCAAGTCCAGAACCTGAAGCAGAAAAATCCATAAGCCCTGAAAATATCGACATCTCAAGTGATTATCTAATGAGCACAAACTCAGGTTTTGGTGGTACCAATGCCGCTTTAATTTTAAAAAGGGAAATCTGTTAATGAATTATTATATAAATGGCATTGGTTTTATGACTCCTTTTGCATCGGGTTGTGGAAAAGAATGTGATTATTTTGACCCTGAACCAGGTGAGCTTAAGCCTATAACCAGAAAAGATTTTTTGCATAAACCCTATAAACCTTTTGGAAGAATGGATTTTTTTTCAAAAATCGGCTTTGCAGGTATTTATTATGCGTATAAAGATGCCGGATTAATTAATACTAAATTAAAATACAGTGAATTTAATAATACAGACATAACTTACAATACACCAATCATAGCTTCAACATATTCAGGATGTATTGATACAGATATTAATTTTGCAGATACTATTAAATATGAGAATGGAAAAAATGCAAGCCCTTCCCTTTTTGCATATACTCTTCCCAATACATTTCTTGGAGAAATCTCAATTTATCTTAAAACAATTGGAGAAAATTTCATTATTAATGAAGATTCTGTTAATGGCATGACCGGTCTGAAAATGGGTTTTGATATCCTTGCATCCAGTGAATCAGACATTATCATCTGCGGTATCTGCAATACAGGCAATCACAATGTGGTTAAGGTTGACCCTTCCAGTATATTTTCAGGAAGCTTGTTTTTAACCTTAGGTAAACTTGGAAATCAATTCACATATGGTTCAATTACAGAAGATATAAATGGCAATATTATTTATGATAACATGATAATAGAAACCCTTCTTGATCTTGCTCAAGTTTGTATAAAAAACAAAACCTTTAAATTTAAGGACACATTAGTATCATGAAAATGCAACTCATATTTCCAGAATGGAAAAAACTCAGACATCAGACTGTTTTTCATCTTCCACCCCATGCACCAGTTGTTTTTTCCGCTGCTTTACCTGACTATGTTGATCTTCATTTCTTTGATGAGAATGTACAGACTCTTGAATATGATACATCCTATGATATTGTTGCGATTTCAGTTCTGCTTTCCTGTCAGATCCCGAGAGCTTTTGAAATTGCCGATCGATATCGGCAGGATGGCATCCGTGTTATTTTTGGTGGCATTGCTGTAATGCTTCATTCTCAAGAGGTTATGGAACATGCTGATTCAGTTTTTTTAGGGGAAGTCGAAGATGGCAGACTTACAAAAATGCTCGAAGATTTTAAGAATAATCAACTTAAAAAAGTTTATAATTATATGCATGACCACCCTGATACCAATAGTATTGGATCAGCAAGACGAGATATCTTAGACAAAGATCTTTATGCCTATCGAGGCATACAAATGGTTGACCTTGTCCATGCCTCTCGCGGGTGCAGGTTTAATTGCTTCCCCTGTTGCAATAATTTCCTTGGAGGGAGTACTTTCCGACCTCGACCCATTGACACAGTGATTAAAGAAATGGCAGGCATTAAAAACAATAGGCTATTTATTGTGGATAATTCCCTTGCCCAGGATAAACAATGGGTAATGGATTTGTTTAGGGAAATGATACCCTTAAAGAAAAAATGGGTTTCCCATCCGATAATTTATGATGATGATGCTTTAAAACTTGCTGCTGATGCTGGATGCTGGTATGTTTATCAGGCAATTGTAGATACTTCTGAAGTAATTAAAGACAGAATCAAACGCCTCCATGACCATGGTATTGGTGTTGAGGGGACAATTCTTTTGGGAACTGATGAACAGGATGAAGATTATATTAAACGATTAATTGATTTTTTAATGGAAATAAATCTTGATATGGCTGAATTCACAATACTTACGCCATTCCCTGAAAGTCCCATCAGAAGAAAATTTGAAAAACAGGGTAGAATCCTTCACAATGACTGGACAAAATATTCCTGCGACAATGTAGTCTTTAAACCCAAACGAATATCCCCTGAAAGACTTCTTTCCATGTATGACCTTGCCTGGAAAACCTTTTATGCAGACGGGGGGCAACAGACCAAAATGGGTTCTCTTTTTTATAAGGTTATACAAAAAGAGATTAAAGATGGAACATATCGTAGATATAATCCTAAAACAAAGCGCAGCTTTAGAAAAAAAATAAAACTATGATAAATCAAAATAAAATTTTATTAATACACCCACTTGGATACAAGTCTGAAAAAGCAGACAGTGATATTTCAAGAATTGCAAACATCACTCCTCCTTTGGGAATTGCAAGCATCAGTGCTTACCTTGCAAAAAATGAGATTAAAAGTGATATTATTGATTGTTATGCTCACCCCAATGCTGATACAAAGATAATTAATTATCTTAAAACAGAAACCCCTAAATTTATAGGCTTTTCCTGCTCCACTTCCACTTTTTTAGATGGAATCCGTCTTGCAGAACTTGCAAAATCCATTATTCCTGATATAAAAGTTGTTTTTGGTGGTGCCCATGTTTCTGCCTTAAAAGATTCTGTGCTCAAAAATTTTGACGCTGTTGATTATATTGTTGTGGGAGAAGGTGAACAGACACTGACGGAATTGATCCATTCCAAGTGTACTAATCTTTCAAAAATTAAAAATATAGTTTATAGAGATAAAACAGGGCAGATTGTTTTCACAGGATACAGAAAAGAGCTGCTTGATCTTGATACTCTGCCTTTTCCAGCCTATGAAAAACTTGAGGGATATCCTGAAAAATATAAACTTCCTATTTTTAATTATCCAAAGACTCCACATTCAAGCTGTATATCAAGCAGGGGCTGCCCATATTCATGCAGTTATTGTGACAGATCAGTATTTCGGAAAAGCTTTAGATTTAATAGTGCTCAATATCTTTATGATCATTTTAAATATTTGAACCATAAATTTGGAATCAAGCATGTAAACTTTTATGATGATCAATTTACCTTTCATAAAAAACGGGTTATTAAATTCTGTGACCTTATGATTTCAGGCGATCTTAAAATGAGTTTTAATTGTGCAGCAAGAGCAGAACACCTTGATCAAGAACTTGTTATTGCCATGAAAAAAGCAGGATGCTGGATGATAAGCTTAGGTATTGAGACAGGAGATGAAGATCTTCTGGCACAGCACAGACAAAATGCTGATCTTAAAATGTTAAAAGAAAAAATTTTATTGATCAAAAATGCTGGAATCCGCGTCAAAGGTCTCTTAATGATGGGGCTTCCAGGAGAGACGGAAAAAAGCATTGAAAAAAGCAAAAAATATGTCTATTCTTTACCCCTTGATGATTTTAATCTTGCGAAATTCACTCCTTTCCCGGGTTCCCCCATCTACCAGCAAATTAAAAAAGGAGCTCTGATAGGCAGTTTTAAAGAGAACTGGGCAAAAATGGATTGTATGCAATTTCTTTTTGTACCCAATGGAATTACAAAAGAAAAACTTGATATATTATTTATTGATTTTTATAGATCGCATTTTATGAGACCAAAAGTTATTTTGGGATATTTTACCATGATATGGAAATCACCAGATAGCTGGCGGAGATTTTTTCTAAATTTTTTTTCATTCATGAAATTTATTAAAAACAGAAAAAGGCTTAAAGATTAGAGTTAATTGCCACATTTTTGTTTGAATTTCAGATATTGATTTTTATAATATTCTTTCTTTTTTTTATCTGAAATCGATAAAGCTTCTTGTGATGCACTAATTGCTCTTTTGCAATAGCCATTTAAAAAACATGCCTCAGCATAGGTATCTAAAATAAATGCAGCCCTGTCTATTTTAACAGCTTTTAAAGATAATTTATAAGCTTTATATTTATTGATAAATTTAACATCTTCACATGTTGCATAAAGCCATGCAAGATTATTTAATGCATGTAAATTATCCGGATCAAGTTTTAATGTGTTTTGCCACGCAAGTTCTGCATCTGCATAATTTTGTATATTATAACTATAATCGCCAAGCATCTCATACAGTCTGTAATTATCCCGAGTTATCCTAAATCCCTGATTTAAAACGTTTTGGGCAATATATTTATTTAAATATTTACTGAGTTTTCCATAATTCATTGAATATCCTGCAATACAAATAACAATAAATATAAAGATAAACCCCATCATCATTTTTAGTATTTTTTTATCATGGATTTTAATTTTTGAATTATCGATTTCACATTGTTGTAAAAAATTAATTCTTTCAGAAATATTAAAATGGTGCCAATTAGGTTTATCAGGTGATTGCCCGCTATAAGTGACAATCTTTTTAAATGTTGAAATAAGCCCTTTTACATCACCCATAATAGAAAAAACAAAGGCATCTGCCTGTCGTTCAAAATTGCGCATAAAATAACCAAAGACATATCGAAAATATAATAAAAAAACAGAAATCAGAACCAGGCTGAAAACTATAGAATTTATACTATCATGGCTGATATCAAAATATAATGCTGATTTATAAATAAAACTTGAAGAATAAATTAAAAGCATCAAAGGATCAAAAAGAAAATAAACACAAACCATATACACTATAAAAAAGAAAATATAAAAATACAGATGCTTTTTTTTAACATGTCCAATCTCATGGGAGATAACAGATTCGATTTCTTTATCATCAAGGAGCCCAATTAATGCCGGAGTTACAAGAAGATATCTAAATTTGCTCCACAATCCCATGATACCGGCAGTTATCATGGTACCTCCAAAAAGATCCCATTTCAGGATATCAGTATATTTAAAATTTGTTTTAATGGATAATTGATTTATTACTTCCCTTGCATGACCTTGATCAAGGGGTTTGCACCTCCACATTTTTTTTATTAAAAAAGGCCCGAAAACAGCCATAAACATCAAAAAAATAAGAATATAAAGAATTTCGCCAACAGGATTTGATAAAAAATCAGAAAGAAATTTAAATGGTAATATTTGTATAAAATCTGCAATAATAGATAATAAAAACCATGGAATCAATGCAGGCAGAGAAAATGAAATATTAGATATAATATAATCTTGCCTTTTTACAGATTTTGGGAAAAATTGTTTTTGACAAATCCATGCTGAGTCCCAAATTATAATAAGATAAAATAAAAATATTAATAAAAATATTATTGCTTCAAGTGTTGGGAAAATATGAAAAATTTTATAATCGTCAAGAAATAATTTTAATCTAAAATAATAAAGATCAGAACTATAAATTACCAGAGCAAAAATTGAAAATTTTGTAATATACGCATTAATGGCATTATCAAGTTTGAATTTATTAAAATCTGCTTTTTTTAACAGTCTCTTAAATGAAATACGGCATAGACTTATAAAAAATAAAATACTTATAAAAGCATATAATAAAGAATGATCAGGTGGAGTATAAACTCCTTCAGGATAATAGCATGTTGTATATAATATTAGAGCACAAAGAAAATAAAGAAAATTACTAAACATAATTAAATAGCAAGCAAATATTTAAAAACAAGCCAGAAATGACAAAAGCTCCCAAATATCACAAAGATATGCCATATTTCATGAAAGCCAAAAACCAAAGGCAAAGGATCTGGTTTTTTCAAGGAATAGATTAAAGCTCCAAGGCTGTAAAACAATCCTCCGGCAACAAGCCATGCTATACCCGCAGGTTGTATAGAAGTAATAATAGGATATACTGCAACAAGGCAGACCCATCCCATTATCAAATAAAGTAAAGTTGAAATCCATCTTGGGACATCCATAAACCAGATTTTAATTATAATACCGGCAAAGGCTATTCCCCAGACAATCCCCAAAATAGTAAATCCCCAAGGTCCCCTTAAAGGGACAAGACAAATAGGAGTATATGTTCCTGCAATTAATAAAAAAATCATTATATGATCAATACGCCGGAAAATTGCAATTTTTTCCGGGGAAATTTTTAACCCGTGATAAAAAGAGCTTGATGTAAACATCAAAACAAGGGTTAATCCAAAAATAGTAAAAGAAACAATATGCCATGGCGTACCTTTTAATACTGCAAAAACAATTAATAAAATCAGCCCTATCAAAGATGCAATTGCTCCAACCGCATGGGAAATAGAGTTTACAGGTTCTCTTAAAGTATTAGCAATTGCACACATATTAATTTTCTTTCTTAAATGGAATATATTTATGATCTATATTTACTATTGTTTAACAAATATTTCAATCAACAATATTTAATTTATTTTTAATTTTCATTCAAACTTATATATAAAATATTCTATGCAAATTATTTGCATTGTGGTATGCAGATTAGATGAATTTATTTTTTTTTATTATTAATGAATGGATATTCGCTATATTCATTTAAAAAAAATTAATGTTTATAAACTTTTAGGGGGAATTTAAGTATGAAAATTGCTAAATTTAGTATTATTTGTATTACAATTTTGATGTTTGCAGCTATATCAATGGCTGGAACGCTTGAAGATGTTAAAGCAAAAGGATTTATTCAAGTTGGTGTTAATGGTTCTGTATTTGGTTTTGGGAAAGCTGATGATAAAGGCGTATGGAAGGGTCTTGATGTAGATTGTGCAAGGGCTGTTTCCGTTGCAGTATTTGGTAGTCCTGACAAATTAAAGTTCACTCCTTTAACTGCTAAAACAAGATTTACTGCACTGCAGTCTGGTGAAATTGATATGCTATTTAGAAATTGTACTCAGACTTTAAGCCGCGATACAGCTCTTGGTCTTGATTTCTGTGTTGTAAATTACTACGATGGTCAAGGTTTCTTAGTCCCAAAAAAACTTGGTGTTAAAAGCGCAAAGGAACTTGATGGTGCAACAGTTTGTGTTCTTCCCGGTACAACTACAGAATTGAATGTTGCTGATTATTTTAGAACTAATGGAATGAAGATGAAACCTGTTGTTATTGAAAACACAGCTGAATTAAACAAAGCTTTTTTTGCAGGTCGTTGTGATTGTTTAACTTCTGATGCATCACAACTTGCAGGACAACGTGCAGTTGCTCCTAATCCTAAGGATTATATGATCCTTCCTGAAATAATTTCAAAAGAACCTCTTGCCCCTGCAGTAAGACATGGTGACAATAAATGGAAAGATATTGTTAATTATTCAGTACTTGCTTTAATTAACGCTGAAGAGCTTGGTATTACTTCTAAAAACGTTGATAAAATGTTAAAAAGTACTAATCCGAAAATCAAAAGATTTTTAGGTGTTACTAAAGGCAATGGCAAGGCTCTTGGTCTAAGCGAAGACTTTGCCTACAAAATTGTTAAAACACTTGGGAATTATGGCGAAGTGTTTGAAAGAAATGTTGGTGTAAATACCCAGCTTGGAATCAAAAGAGGGCTTAATGCACTTTGGACTAATGGTGGTCTAATGTATTCTCCTCCATTTAAATAATTAATTGATATTTTAGTATGGTGCAATTAATATTGCACCATACTTTTTTTAAGTTTTTTAAAAATAACAGAAAAAAAGGCCGATGAATAAATCTATCAATTATAATAAAAATTCAGAACATATATCGTTCTGGTACGATCCTGACAAAAGATCTATAATTTACCAGATCGGTGTTGCTTGTTTATTTGCTTTTGTTGCCTGGTACCTTGTTTCAAATACAATGGCTAATCTGAAAAGTCAGTCCATTGCAACCGGATTTGGATTTCTCACCCATGAAGCATCTTTTGAAATAGGTGAATCCTTAATAGATTATTCTGCTGCTGACACATATATTAGAGCATTGTTAGTCGGATTTTTAAACACCTTATTAGTGTCATTCATAGGAGTTATACTAACTGTAATTCTGGGAACATTAATCGGTATTGCAAGATTATCCAAAAACTGGCTTGTCAGCAAATGCGCAGCTGGATATATTGAATTATTTCAGGATATCCCGGTCCTTTTACAACTTTTTTTCTGGTATGCTTTTTTTTATGAGATGTTACCATCTCCAAGATCTGCTCTAAGCCCCTTTAAAGGTTTATTTTTATGTAACAGAGGATTGATTTTTGCTATTCCACAAACAAATCCTGTTTATAAATATATGGCTATTGCTGTTATTATTGCTGTTATTATTATATTCCTTGTCAGAAACTGGGCTAAAAAAAGACAAAATATTTCAGGACAACAATTTCCACTTTTTTCTTTTTCCATATTATTAATAATCGCATTGCCTTTTATCTGCTGGCTAATTGGCGGAACTCCGACAGAAATGGATATTCCGGTTTTAGATGGGTTCAACTTTAAAGGTGGATTTACAATCACTCCTGAATTTGCAGCTTTGCTTTTAGGTCTTGTATTGTACACGGCAGCTTTTGTGGCAGAGGTTGTCAGGGCAGGAATCCAATCTGTTAACAAGGGTCAGACAGAAGCTGCAATGGCTATTGGTTTAAAACCCGGTCAGGTTTTAAACCTTATAATATTACCCCAGGCTTTAAGAGTTATTATTCCACCATTAACAAGTCAGATGCTTAATTTAATTAAAAACAGCTCTTTAGCTGTTGCCATTGGGTATGCTGATTTTGTTTCTGTTGCAGGTACAGCTATCAATCAAACAGGACAAGCAATTGAAGGCGTTATGTTAATTATGATTGTTTATCTTATTTTCAGTTTATCTACTTCAGCTTTTATGAACTGGTATAATAACAAAATGGCTATAATAGAAAGATGATTATTTAAAAACAAAACAGGTTTATATGGATTCAAATTTTACTACCAATAATAAAACAATAATAAAGCCTCCAATCACAAATATTGGAATAATAGGATGGATAAAAGGCAATTTATTCAGTAGCCCTTTTAATACATTTCTTACCTTAATTATTCTAAGCATTTTATGGTTTTCAATTATTCCATTTTTAAATTGGGCTTTTATTGACAGCTGCTGGGCACCTGACGCTAATTGCCGGGAAATTAACGGTGCATGCTGGTCCATAATTACAAGTAATTACAAAATAATACTATTTGGATTCTATCCTCAAAATATTTTGTGGCGCCCTATCACTGCCATATTCCTGCTGATTATTTTACTTGTTATCAGTAGAAATCGAAATTATTGGAATAAAATTCTAGGCTATAGCTGGATTGCAGGCTTAATCATTATGGGAGTTTTACTAAGAGGTGGAATCTTTGGTCTTGAACCTGTGGATATTGAAAAATGGGGTGGAATAATTCTCACGCTTTTATTATCTGTTTTTGGTCTGACTGCAGCTTATCCTCTAGGTATTGTTTTAGCTCTTGGGAGGCAGTCTAGAATGCCTGTTATTAAAACTTTTTCTGTATTTTATATTGAACTTATTCGTGGAGTACCTCTCATAAGTCTATTGTTTATGTCTTCTGTTGTTTTCCCATTATTTCTACCTGAAGGAGTCTCAATTAACGGTATTTTAAGGGCTCAGGTTGCAATTATTTTATTTACAGCCGCATATATTGCAGAGGTTGTAAGAGGTGGATTGCAGGGAATGAGCAAGGGTCAATTTGAAGCAGCTGATTCCATTGGATTAAATTATCCCCAGACCATGAGATTGATAATTTTACCCCAGGCATTAAAAATTGTAATTCCTCCATCTGTAAGTGTTTTAATCTCTGCTTTTAAGGATACGTCCCTTGTTGTTATTATTGGACTATATGATTTATTAAAAACTACTCAAGCAACATTATCAGAACCAAAATGGATGGGATTTTCTGCAGAAGCTTATATTTTTATAGCCTTAATATATTTTATATGCTGCTTTTTCATGTCAAATTATAGTAGAAAACTTGAAAACGAACTTGATACGAGTTTATAAATATTTTTAACAACTTTTATTAATAAAATAAAGCGACAATTTATGAATCAAGAAAAAGATCAGAAAATTGATATTTCAAAACAAAAATCTGTTATTGAAATTATCAATATGCACAAATGGTATGGTGATTTTCATGTTTTAAATAACATTAATCTTAATGTTAAAAAAAGTGAGCGCATTGTAGTCTGTGGACCTTCAGGGTCTGGCAAATCCACATTGATAAGATGTATTAACAGACTTGAGGAACACCAGAAAGGTAAAATCATTGTCGATGGAATTGAACTGACTAAAGATCTTAAAAATATTGAAAAAGTCAGATCCGAGGTCGGTATGGTTTTTCAGCATTTTAATCTTTTCCCCCATCTGACTATTCTTGAAAATTTAACCATCGGACCTGTCTGGGTTAGAAAAACTCCTAAAAAAGAAGCTGAAGAGATTGGCATGTATTACCTTGAAAAAGTTCAGATTGCAGAACAGGCTGCAAAATTTCCAGGTCAATTATCAGGTGGTCAACAGCAAAGAGTTGCAATAGCAAGAAGTCTTTGCATGAAACCTAATATAATGCTGTTTGACGAACCCACATCTGCCCTTGATCCTGAAATGGTAAAAGAGGTTCTTGATGTCATGATCAGCCTTGCTCAGGATGGAATGACCATGATTGTTGTGACTCATGAGATGGGTTTTGCAAAGAGTGTTGCCCATAGAGTCCTATTTATGGATGAAGGAGAAATAATAGAAGAAAATGAGCCTGAAGAATTTTTTAACAATCCGCAAAACGACAGGACAAAACTCTTTTTAAGTCAAATTTTATACTGATTTTCTAATTTTATTAAGAATATCAAAAGACAGATTAATTATCTTTGTTTTGTCTTTAAATTGGATTTCTATTGCTTTTTTCAACATATCCATATCTATAATATCTCCTTGCAGAGCAAGGATTGCTAATGCTCCTAAAGCTCGATCCGATGATTTTATTTTTAATTGTTTAAAATCAATATTGAGAATATGTAAATTAGTTGAATCCAACCCATCTATTTTAATATCTTTTGCTTTAATAATTAAAGTTTGATCTGATAAATTCTCAAACAGATCCTTACGTCTTTTAACGCCTTGTTCTGAAATAGCAATGATGATATCAGGAGATTCAATACCGGAAAAGTGCACTTCTCTATCCTGTAACACAATTTCTGTCACTGAATGCCCGCGTAATACAGTAATCGGATAATCACTTTTCTGGGTTCCATGCAGACCCGACGTAATACCTGCAATGGTCAATAATTCACCAGCTGTTATGATCCGTTGACCTGCGCCGCCTAAAAGGATTATTTCTTTTCTGCCTGCAAATAATTGTGTAAATTGTTTGTCAATTATTTTCAAATCATTTGCTGATTTTTGTTTTTTTGATTCTATAAAATACTTTTCACTATAATCCATAGTAGGAGGAGTAACATCCTGGCTCACGCCACAACCATCCACAGAAGATATGCCTTCAAATTTTGGCATATTGCTGATCATTATATCAATATCTTTTGGAAGAATTTTATTACTCTTTGTATATCTTCCCGTGCATATTCCCATGATATCAACCATGGAAAATCCATTAAAATCAATTGCTTTTTCAAGTTTGATTGCAAGATCATTTTGATAGCAGGAAAGTCTTTCAATGTACTGTCCACCAGCACCTTTAGCAAGCATGCAAGGGTCAATAGGGTTATCGATTTTATTTAAAAAGCCCGAGCTTAAAACAGCATTCTCAGGAGAGGTTGAAGATGCTTGACCTCCAGTCATTCCATAATTAAAATTATTTAATATAAGTAATGTAAGATCAATATTTTTTCTAATTGTATTAATAAAATGTGCTCCGCCTATCCCAAGTCCGCCATCTCCCATGGTAACGATAACCTTAAGATCAGGTCGTGCCATTTTAATACCAAAAGCATATGTTAATGCCCTTCCGTGAAGACCATGAAAAGCATGGGTATTAAAAAACGTATCAAAAAGACCTGAGCAGCCAATATCACTCACAATCACAACATCAGAACTTTTTATTCCCATATTAACCAGTGCTTTATCCAAAGCCTGCACAACTTTTTCATGGGCACAACCAGGGCAGAATACTAATGGACGTTCATTATTAATAAAAGTTTTCATTATTTTATAGCCTTTAAAATTTCATGGGGTTTTATTAAGCTTCCATTCATTCGTCCAAGAAATTGAATATTCTTATCGGGCAAAACTCTTTTGATTTCATTAATATATTGTCCCTGATTCATCTCAATTACCAGTATATTCTTAAAATCTTCAGCTTTCTCTTTAATAAGGTTTTCGCATACAGGCCATAAAGTTTTTAAAGTTAAAACAGAAATACTTTTAGAATCTTTCTCTGCAAGATAATAGGCTTCGATTGCAGAAGAGGATGAAATTCCATAGGTAATGATCAAAGTATCACTATCTTTTTTAATATGGTCCTCATAAAATGCAAATTCTTCAATTGAGTCTATTATTTTATTTGAAAGTCTTGAATTAATATTTAAAATCTCTTCAGGGTCAATTGTGATATATCCATTGATACCATGCGTGGAGGAAGTCTGCCTGACTAGAGTATCAGCTCCAATGGGCAAAAACTGAGGAGGTGTATTATCAGAGTCTGTTTTAAAAGGTAAAAAATGATCTGTATCTATTGCGTAATCTCTATTTATGATTGCAGGTAATTTGATTACGTTTAAATCAACACTCTGTTTAGTTAAAGCAATCTCTTTATTTGACAACACAAATACTGGACATCGTAATTTTTCTGCGATATTAAATGCATGGGCAGTTAATAAATAACAATCTTTTACATCTGAAGGAGCTAAAACATAAACAGGTATACCACCACTATTACAATAACGAACAAAATTAACATCACCATCCGCCCCTTTAGTTGCTGATCCTGTTGATGGACCGAGCCTTTGCACATCTACAATAACAAGAGGAATTTCGCTTCCAATGGCAAATGAAATATTCTCACTGTACAGGCTGATACCAGGACCTGAAGTTGCAGTCATAACTTTTTTACCGGTCATGGCAGCTCCAATACAATAACCGATTGATGCAATTTCATCTTCTCCTTGAAGGCATACACCTCCCTTTAATGGTAAAGCATTCAGCATATAATTATATATTGAGGTTGCAGGGGTAATAGGATATCCTGCAAAAAAATCACAACCTGCTGCGATTGCACCTGCTGCGATTGCATCATTGCCATCAATAAAATTTGTAGTCATCAAATCCTCCTTAAAAATTCAAGATATAATATATTATGTAATCGTGTTTGTCTATTTAATTATTGTAAACCCAGCAATTCTCGGTTAAAAATTATTTTTAAGATTAA
>CAZTEM010000021.1:0-34416 GCA_964612755.1 uncultured Desulfobacterales bacterium
CTTTTTGTTCCTTGTTCATATACAGGTAAGACTTTTGAAGCGGGTATCTGCTTTGTTCATATATATTGACCGAGAATTACTGTCAAAATTGACAGGTTATTGAACTGGAAATTGTGGTTCTGACTGGGAGATAACAGGATTCCTCTGTTGACTATAACAGGATATATATTATCAAAATTATTATATTGTCTTTCAGGGTATAAGATCGGGTAAAGTGAGGCTTGGATATGCTTTTGCAGCGCATCTGTTTCAAGTGAAACCCTAAGCTGCAAAAGCATATCCAAGCCTCGCTTTTTCCATTTATTTCCTCGTATAATAACCAGATATACAAAATTATATATAGATATTTTAACTATATTACTGTTAACCTTAAAAAATATTCTATTGGGAAGAGACCAGACAAGATTGAATTTTTTAAGATTTTAAAAATTTGATTGACAAAATCTTAATGATTTCAGATCCTGTATTTATTTTACATAATTTTAAAATAAGAAAAGTGAATTTAAACATGGATATGGAAACAAAACATAAAATTTATTTTGAGAGCTCTTTAAATATGGGCTCAATACCCGATAATAGCATTGATCTTATAGTTACTTCTCCTCCTTACCCCATGATTCAGATGTGGGATGATATTTTTTCCACTCAGGATAAAAAAATTGAAAAAGCTTTAAATGATCGGGATGGAAATAAAGCTTTTGAACTCATGCATGGGGTTTTAGATTCAGTATGGAATGAAGCTTATCGGGTATTGAGATCGGGTGGATTTGCCTGCATAAATATCGGGGATGCTACAAGAACCATTAATGAAAATTTTGCTTTATACCCAAATCATACAAGAATTCTTCACCACCTCAGAGATATTGGATTTACATCTCTGCCAGATATAATATGGAGGAAACAAACCAATGCTCCGAATAAATTCATGGGATCGGGTATGCTGCCGGCAGGCGCTTATGTTACACTTGAACATGAATATATATTGGTTGTAAGAAAAGGATCAAAAAGAGAGTTCCCAAAAGAATCAGAAAAATTAAACAGACGTCAAAGTGCTTTGTTCTGGGAAGAAAGAAATAATTTTTTTTCTGATATATGGTTTGATATCAAGGGCACACGCCAGGGCAGAAAGGCTAAAGACAGGAAAACCTCGCGCAGGAGAAGTGGTGCATTCCCCTTTGAACTTGTCTATAGATTAATTAATATGTACTCTGTAAAAGGAGATATGATTCTTGATCCTTTTATGGGGACAGGGACTTCCATGGCAGCTGCAATGGCAAGTGCGCGCAATTGTATTGGTTTTGAAATAGATAATTCATTTAAAAAAGATATTCTTGCTGTTAAGAATAATATTGTTGATTATTCAAATCAGGTTATTCAAACCAGGTTAAATAAACATATTGATTTTGTAAAAGAAAGACTTAAATTAAAAAAAATCATTAAGCATAATAATGAATTTTATGGTTTTCCTGTTATTACAAACCAGGAAAAATTTTTGATTTTAAACGAGCTTATAAAGGTAAAGCAGATAAAATCAGGACATTTTTCTGTTGGATATTCAAAAACCCCCCAGGAGAAATATTGTCTGGATTGGGGAAAAATTTTTGATAATAAACTTTTAGATGATTTTAAGATAAAAAAAACAAATGATCTGCATCGCCGTGATGAACAATTGGAATTGTTTTAATGTCTTGATAAAATTAAAAATCACTGCTATATTTTAAGGAATACAATAATTATTGATAATTTGGTAAATGAATATTAATGTATAGTTATAATTGGGCAATGGGATTATGAAATTAAAAAAAATCAAAGAGATGGTGTTGGAAAACAATCAAACCATTGTGATATCAGATGGTTCACGAATGATTTCCAAGGATGCTTATTTGGTTACGATGAAAGCAACAATGGATATTGCCGTTGAAAAAGATTTGTTTTCAGATAAAGAACAAAAAGAAATATTTTTTGAGGATATCCTTGATAAAGTTGGACCTGTGGCAGTTTATGAGTTTATCGCAGAACGCAATTTTGTAATGGCTGATAATAAGGAAGAATTATTTGAAAAGCTTCAAAATGATTTTTTTGAAAACCTTGGTAAATATATTTCAAAGCCTGATTTTCCTAAAAAATTGGTATTAAAACAATATAAAGATAGTATTAATAATAAAACAAAAACAATAAAAGTTTGATAAATGAAATCATATTTATTTATATTATTATTCGCGTTTTTTCTGCCTGTAAGCACATGTGCTGATATATATAAATATATTGATAATGAAGGAGTGCTGCATTTTACCAATGTGCTTACAAGAAATAGTTCTGAAATGAATTTTTTTGTAGATACAAGCTTTGGTCGCACACAGGATTTTTATTCGACATCAAAGTTTGACTCAATAATAAGGAAAGCTGCAAGTAAGTTCGGTGTGGATTTTTCTCTTGTCAAAGCTGTTATAAAAGTGGAATCTGATTTTAACCCAAGGGCAGTATCCAGTAAAGGTGCGACCGGATTAATGCAGATAATGCCTTTTAATTTTCAAAGTTTGTATGTAGAAGATCCCTTTGACCCTGTGGATAATATTATGGGAGGGACATATTATCTTGGGAAATTAATAAAAAAATACAAGAATAAACTTCCTCTGGCGCTTGCAGCCTATAATGCAGGTCCAACCAGTGTGGATACTCACCAGGATATACCACCTTATTTTGAAACACAAAGATATGTGAAAAAAGTAATGAAAGCCTATAACATATATAAAGGAAGAATTTAACTAAAAGTTTTTATATATTTTAATAGCTTATCTCTCATATCAGATCTTTCCATTGCAAATGCAAGATTTGCCATCTGGAACCCTGTTTTATCACCACAATCAAAGCGTTCCCCATCAAATTGATAGCCAAAAATTGACTGGCGTTTTAATAGAGAATGCATTGCATCTGTGAGCTGTATCTCGCCCCCGGAGCCTTTTTTATTTTTCCCAAGTAAGCTGAATATTTCAGGAGTTAATATGTATCTTCCAATAATGGCTAGGTTAGAAGGTGCATCTTCCGGCGCAGGTTTTTCAACCATCCCTCTGATTTTGACTATATCTTGATCCATAGCCACACCATCTATGATCCCATATTGGCAGGTCTGGTCTTTATCAACCTCCATGACAGCTGCAATTGAGGATTGCAAGCTGCTGAATCTATCAATCATCTGGGATAAAACAGGAGTTTTTGACTTGATCAGGTCGTCGGCAAGCAATACTGCGAAAGGCTCGTTCCCTACAATATCTCTTGCACACCATATTGCGTGTCCAAGCCCAAGTGGTTCGTTCTGCCGTGTATATATAATAGTTCCGGTTTTTGGAACAAGGCTTTGAACTTCTTTTAAAAATTCATTTTTTTTTTTATTTTTCAGGTTCATTTCAAGTTCAAAAGATCTGTCAAAATGGTTTTCCAAAGCGTTCTTACCCCTGCCTGTTACAAAAATTATCTGTTCGATTCCAGCCTGGAGCGCTTCTTCAACTGCATATTGAATGATTGGTTTGTCAACGATTGGCAGCATCTCTTTTGCCATTGCTTTGGTAGCAGGAAGGAATCTTGTCCCAAGCCCTGCAACAGGGAATACAGCTTTTTTAATTTTCATGAAACCACCATTAAATAATCATTAGATTAATAAAAATTTTTAGAAATAAAAGTGTTTACTTTGATAATTTAACAAAATAAGATTTTTTTTACCATAATTTTTATATAGTTTTTTATTTTTTATTTTCAATTTTTTTATTATACTTAAATTCTTATTAATCAGGTCATTGAAATAAATAAAGAAAAGGGTTATACCGTTGATTGATACTGGTATTGAATAAGGGATTTAAAGCAGAGGCTGTTATGACTAAAATCAATAGCTTGGTTATTGGAGGATGTAAGAGTGGGAAAAGTAAATATGCACTCAAATTGGCTGATGAAATTTCACCCGGTAGTATTCTATCCAATGGAAAAGCAGTAAAACTATTTATTGCAACTTCAATACCCACGGATTCTGAGATGGAAGAACGTGTGACAGCTCATAAAAAAGAAAGAGGCAAAGATTGGATCACCATTGAAGAACCTGTAGCTCTGGCAAGAGTGATAAAAGAATATTCTAAAAAAACAGATGTCATACTGGTTGATTGCCTGACTCTCTGGCTTTCGAATATGCTTTTTAAAGGATTAGAAAAACCTGAGATCATAGATAATATCCAAAATTTGATAAATGAAACAAAATATTCCAAATGCTCTGTTATTTTTGTTTCCAATGAAGTAGGTGCCGGTATTGTACCTGAGAATAAGCTTGCGAGATTATTCCGGGATTTGGCAGGGATTGCAAATCAGACAATAGCAGATGCCATGGACAATGTTGTTTTTTGTGTGGCAGGGATACCTGTAAATATTAAAGGAAAAATGGGGAATAAATAATATGTATAAATATCTTTTTGGTCCTGTTCCGTCAAGGCGACTTGGCATGTCTCTGGGTGTGGACCTTGTAACCCATAAAATATGCAGTCTTGATTGCGTTTATTGTGAATGTGGGAAAACTACAAATTTGACCTGTGAAAGGAAAGAATATGTACCTGTTAATGATGTTTTAGAGGAGCTTGAACATTATTTTTTGAATAGCCCGGACCCTGATTATATAACTTTTTCAGGTTCTGGAGAACCTACTCTCAATACTGGTATCGGGAAAATTATTGATTTTATCAAGGATAAGAAAAAAGATGTGTCAATAGCTCTTTTAACCAATGGCACATTATTATATCAGGAAGAGGTACGATGTGAGATTTTAAATGCTGATTTAATAATTCCATCCCTTGATGCATCATCAGACCATATTTTTAAAAAAATCAACAGACCCTGCGCAGAACTCAATATGGAAAAATATGTTCAAGGACTTATTGATTTGAGAAATGAATTTAAAGGGCAGATCTGGCTTGAAGTTTTAATTCTTCCGGGATTTAATGACAGCTCTGAAGAGCTGAAGCTTTTAAAAGACAATATAGGGAAGATAAGACCCGACAAAATACAGCTCAATACCCTTGATCGACCAGGCACAATAGCAAATATTCATGCCATGTCAAAGCATGACCTTGAAAAAGTTTCAAATTTTCTGGGGTTTGATAATGTTGAGATCATTGCGGCATTCAAGAGCAATTCCGGTGACACTCCTTATCGAAATGATATCCAACAGGCAATTTTAGAAACAATAGAGAGACGACCCTGCACCATAGACGACCTGTCAAATATTTTGGGAAGACATATAAATGAGATTAATAAATATCTTTCCAGACTTGAGGCTGAAAATAAGATTAAAGTTGTTTTCCAAAAGAGAGGTAATTTTTATGCAAAAACCAGGCAATGATTTTAGATCAGCGCTTCAGTTTATTACAATTCTTCCAAGTGGGAAAAATATAAATTTTTCTCCGTCCGGCATGATTCGGTTTTTCCCGGTTGTAGGATTGTTGATTGGTCTTATGTTAATTGTTTTTGATATGATTGTTTCCATCTTTTTTTTTCAGGGCATTGTTGTGCTTTTTGATGTGCTTTTTCTAGTGGCAATTACAGGAGCATTCCACCTTGATGGAGTGGGCGATACTGCCGATGGCATTTTCAGCCATCGATCCAGGGAAAAAGCTTTATTGATAATGAAAGATTCAAGAACAGGTATGATGGGGCTTGTGGCAGTTGTATGTACCCTTGCTGTTAAATTTGCAGGGATATACTCTGTAAAGGCTTATTGCCCTGCAACATATGTATTGTTTTTTTTAATTATTCCAGCATATTCAAGGGCAAGCATGATATTTGGAATTAAATTTCTTAAATACGGCAGAGACAGTGGAACAGGCTATGATTTTTTTACAAGAAAGCTTGAATTAAAAGATTTTCTATGGGTTTCAATCCCTGTGATAATATCGCTTTTTCTGGGATATAAGTTTTTTATTATTAATGCTGCTTTTGGATTATTGGTTTTTATTATATTATGTTTTTATAAAGAAAAAATGGATTGTATTACAGGTGATATGTTAGGAGCCATGACTGAGGTTATCGAAGCCTTACTTTTTGTGATTGCCGGTATGACAATGTTTTAAATATTATGTTCAGGGAAATAAATTAATGATAATAGGTCATGGCGGGAATGTAAAAGAGCTTGCAGCAAGGCTTGGCTGCCCTGTTGAAGATATTATTGACATGAGCAGTAATTTAAACCCCCTGGGACCCCCACCGGGATTTGAAGATTTTCTCATAAATAGTATTAAAGATATCAGATCTCTTCCTGAAGTGGATGCAATGGGTATGATCAAAGCATTCAGCAAGGCTAAGGATATCGATCCTTCAAGGGTTGCACCGGGAAATGGTACAACATGGTTTATTTATACAATTATTCCAGCATTAAGTCCGAACAATGTTTTAATTTGCGGACCTGCATATTCTGATTACAAGGATGCATGCATAATGCATAATATTAAGTTTGACTTTATAAATTCCAATGAGGATTCGTTATTTGTGCACGATATTGATAGAATTTCAAAGATATCAGATAAATATGATATGGTTTTTATATGCAATCCAAACAACCCCACGGCACAGCTCATTGATAAAGAAGATTTAATCAAGCTTATTAGAACCAATTTTGATACTTTTTTTATTATTGATGAATCATATCTTCCTTTTGTGGAAAACTATGAGCAATTATCATTAATAAATAATATTGAATTTAAAAATTTACTTGTACTTTCTTCCATGTCCAAGATATTCAGGATCCCTGGTTTAAGGACTGGATTCTTATCCGGAGATCCGGAAATAATCAGAAAAATAATGCATTATTATCAGCCATGGTCAATTAATTGTTTTGCCCAGAAAGGAGTTGGTTTTCTCCTTGAAAATCAAGATAAAACCCGACCATTTATTAAAGCAGCACAAAAATTTATAAAAAAAGAAAAAGAAAATTTTTTTGAAAAATTAAGCAATGCCAGAACAATTAAATTATTCCCTTCAAAGACTTCATTTATACTTGCAAAACTTTTGGATGATACAAAATCATATGATTTTTGCAGATATATTGCAGATCATAAAATATTGATAAGAGATTGTTCTAATTTTGATGGTCTTTCTGATAAATATGTCCGCTTTTCCCTTAAGACAAGAGCATTGAATAACAAGCTTGCAGATTTGATAAACCAGGGCATATAGCATGGAATGGTATATATTATTTTTTGCTTTTATTTTGGATTATATTATTGGAGATCCTTTTTTTATACCTCACCCTATTGTTTTTATGGGTAAAGCCATTGATTGTTTTGAAGGTTTTTTTAGAAAATTATCATCAAACCAGATATTAAACGGTAGCTTTTTTGCAATATTTTTAATTTTAGCGGTTTTTTCAATGACATATGGGATTATATGCCTTTTGGGGTTTATACATCCTTTACTGGGGCAGGTTGTAAGTGTTGTTTTAATGTTCTTTACATTGTCGGCAAAAAGCCTTTACAAGGCAGGTATAGATGTTAAAAATGCCCTGGAACAATTTGGGCTTGAATCCGGGAGAAAAAAAGTTTCCATGATAGTCGGAAGAGAAGTGAAATTCCTTGATGAGACCGGAATCGTAAGAGCTGTGATTGAAACTGTTGGCGAAAATTTTGTAGACGGGTTTTTGTCCCCTTTATTTTTTTTTCTTATTGGTGGTGTTCCATGCGCCATGGCATATAAAATGGTAAATACCCTTGATTCAATGGTTGGGTATAAAAACGAAAAATATATTGAATTTGGTAAAGCTTCTGCTAAAATTGACGATATTGTCAATTTTATCCCTGCAAGAATTTCAGTTATTATCATTGGTATTGCCTCGGTTTTATTACAGGGCAGAAAAGGAGCTCTTTCTTTAAAATTAGGTTTTTCCGAGGGCAGGCTCCATAAAAGTCCCAATGCAGGTTTCCCCGAAGCTGCTTTTGCAGGTGGGCTCAGGGTAAAACTCGGGGGACCAAATTATTACCATGGATTGCTTGTGAACAAACCATATATTGGGAGTTCGTTTGGGGATCCTGGTCTGGGTCAAATTCAAAAGGCTTGCGAATTGATGCTGTTATCGTCGTTTTTGTCCACAATTATATTCTGTTTTTTCCTCTGGTTATGAGCATATTTTTTTATATATTGTTTGCATTATTTGTATTATAGCGATATATATAACATATAATATTTAAAAACTAGTTGTTTAACCACTATCCTGATCTTTATCGCCAATGGGGGAAACGTTATGGTCGCCTTTTTTAGAAAAAGCCTCAGCTTTAAAATTCTTATGGTCCTTATCTTGAGTCTTTCAATATCTCTTGCATGCCTAACATTGACAATAGTCCATGTCCAGACATCTTTGCTGGGTGATATGGGAAAAACAATAGATGAAAAATTGAGGAAAACAGGGCAGGACGCTGTGAAAGAATTTGATCTGCTTGGATCAAATGTTGAAAAATTATTGTCTCAACTGGGTAACAAAGCTGCTGAAACAGTGTCTATATCGACAACAAATGCACTTTCCCAAGAAGAAATAATACTGGAAAAACAAATGGATTCGATGTTGATCAATAGGGCAAAAGCCCTTGGTGCATTATTGGATAAAATAGCAGGACCCTTTATTGAAATGCAGGAAGAAACTAAACTTGCTCAATATAGTGAGGCTGCAGCGGGTACCGATGGGATTGTATATGCTTTGTTTTTTAATAAAAAAGATAAGCCCTTGCCCGGATATATTGATTTGACAAATAAATATAATATAAAATGGATGAAAACCGGAAAAGAAACTAATGTGTATCATAGGATTGTCAAACAATCAAAAAAAGATCAGGATATCCTTGTATATGAGCAGGAAGTGCAATATTTTGGGAGCCCTGTCGGGTTGCTGGTAATAGCCATGAATAAGTCTAAAATGAGAAAAGAGATAAAAAAATTATCCGGACGGTTTAATGTTTTAAAACAAAATAATAGTCAAACAATCAAAAGAGCAATAGGCAAAGGTTCCAACGAGGTAGTAAAAGCAATAAAAGAAAATCTTGAAAAGGTTAATGCTAAAAATTTACTATCTGTAAAAGAAACAGAAACCCTGTTAGGAATAACATCAAGAGAGGTCGGCGCAAAGATCCAGATATTTATTTTAACTATAGGAAGTATTTGCTGTGTGATTATTTTTATTTTTACAGCTATTTTTATGAGATATATAATAATTAATCCAATTAATAATGTTGCAGCAGGTCTAAAAGATGCAGCCCAAGGTAAGGGAGACCTAACTAAAAGGCTTGGTATTAAAAGAGCAGATGAAATTGGAAGGCTCGCAGGTTGGTTTGATGCATTTTTAGAACGGCTGAATGATATTATCGTAGATATAAGAGATAATTCCGAGGTGGTTTCTGTGTCTTCAGAACAGGTGGCAACAATTGCCAAAGAAATGAGTGAAACCGGAAACGGATTATCAGGCAAGGCTAAAATAGTTGCAACAGCAAGCAAAAAAATGAGTTCAAATATGGAATCTGTTGCGGCAGCCAGCGAAGAGATTTCAAATAACGTCAGTATGGTAACTGATTCGGCAGGTCAGATGAAAACAATACTTGATGATGTTATGGAAAAATGTACCAGAGCAGGAACAACTTCCGGGAAAGCATCAGTTCAGGTTCAAGCTGCAACAGATCGGGTTAACAGGCTGGGTAATGCTGCAAAAAAGATTAATAAAGTTACAGAAGCTATTACTGATATAGCAGAACAGACAAATTTACTGGCGTTGAATGCTACCATTGAAGCTGCAAGGGCAGGTGAGGCTGGAAAAGGTTTTGCCGTTGTTGCAAGTGAAATTAAAGAACTTGCACTCCAAACCCAGCAGGCAACAAAAGATATTAAGGGAAACGTATCTGAAATACAGACCACAACAGATAATACAATTACAGAGGTCAGTAATATTTCCAAGGTTATTTTGGAAGTCAGTGACATAATAGATGCAATCTCTTCAGCAATGCAGGAACAATCGGATATAACATCGGAAGTAGTTGGGAATATTGATCAGGCATCTTCAGGTCTTTTGGAAGTAAATGAAAATGTTTCCCAGGCATCTCAAGTATCATCAAAAGTAGCTGCTGATATATCAGAGGTTAATAATAATGCAGAGGATATTTCCATAAAAAGTTCAACATTGCAGAAAAATTCAAAAGAATTATCAGAGCTTTCATTGCATTTAAAAGATTTAATAGGAGTTTTTAAAACTGCCTCTTGACTTGCCCTGGTGTAATGACTACATTGTGGTATAGAAATTTTATTGAAATACCATGACAGGTTATTAAAGAGGCGCAGATTATGAGTTTTATATATTTTTTTAATGAAATAGCAATATATCTTGTATTTGGATTTTTTGTTGCCGGCATACTCCATGTTATCTTTCCTGATTCTTTTATCAAGAAACATCTTGGGAAATCCAGTGCCGGATCGGTTTTTAAATCTTCTCTTTTCGGTATACCTTTGCCAATATGCTCATGCGGTGTTATTCCTGTTGCAACCTCTCTTAGAAACAGCGGGGCATCAAAAGGAGCTACAATATCTTTTCTTATTTCAACTCCCCAGGTGGGGGCTGATAGTTTTATGATAACTGCATCTCTTTTTGGCTGGATTTTTGGAGTTTTCAGAATTATTGCTTCTCTTATTACAGCTCTTACTGCGGGATTGCTTGTTAACCTGTTTTTTAAAGATACTGAGAATCCATTTCCGCTGGATTCCGGATCTCAGGATGATAAAGAAGGTGTAAAAGAAAGATTTAAAGGGCTGTTTAATTATATTGAATACAGTCTTCTTGGATCCATTGCAAATAGCTTGATAATAGGGATAATACTTGCGGGGTTGATTACAATTGCAATACCGGAAGGTTTTTTTTCAAAATATTTATCAAGTGACTTTGTTTCCATGATTTTAATGCTTGTTATAGGAATACCAATGTATGTCTGTGCAACTGCATCTACTCCTATTGCAGCATCCCTTGTTATGAAGGGGTTGTCACCCGGAGCTGCCCTTATTTTTCTTTTAACGGGTCCTGCAACAAATCTTATTGGGATTTCAGCTGTGCATAAATTGTTTGGAAAAAAGCTTGTTGCATTGTATCTGTTGGTTCTTTCTGTGGGAAGCCTTGCATTGGGTTATGCTTTAAATGTATTTACTCATATATATGGGTTCTCAACAATAATTGAATTAAATAATAGTGAAATGCTTCCCATGTGGCTGAAAATTGCAGGCTCAATAATTCTTTTTTTAATGCTTGCCTGGTTTTATATAAAAACAAAAATAATTGACAGGAGAATCATGAAAAATAAAGTAAATTCCAACACAATTGTTTTAAACGTGGAAGGTATGAGCTGTAATCATTGCTCAGGAACTGTGCAAAAAGCTCTTGAAGCTATTGAGAATATTTCTTTGGTCAGTGTTGATCTTAAAGGGAAAAAAGCAGGGTTTGAAACCAATGATGCCTCTGCCATAGATGAGGCTTTGGCTGCCATAAAGAACGCTGGTTTTAAAGCAACTCGTGCTTGATTGAAATTCCTATATAATGGTTAGATAAGAATTTTTTTATTTGACCTGTCCGATTGATTTTGGTATATTAAAAATCGAACGAACGTTCGTTTTTTATTTCTTTTAAAGGTGATTTATGGATTCTTTTAAAAATTTAAAACCCAAAGAGCGAATTTTTCAATCTGGTATAAAGCTTTTTGCAACCAGGGGATTTAACCGAACCGGAGTGCGTGAGCTGGCTGAAAAAGCCCAGGTGAGCCTGTCCATGATCAATTATCATTTTGGGAATAAGTCCGGATTATTAAAGGCAATTAATGATTATTTTTTTTCCCGGTATATTCAAAATGCAAAAGAAGTATTATCCACTGACGATCCTATTGAAATTCGTTTTGAAAAATTTATTGACAAGCAGATTCAGTTTTTTAAATCTAATCCTGATTTGATGATCATTGCCCTTACTGAATTTCCATACAATGAACCAGATGTTGCAACACAGAAAGCCAGATATATATCCGGGATGATTAAAAATTTTCATGGTGAGATGACAAAACAATTTCCCGGGCATTGCGGAAAACAATTCCCCGCAGAAATCATAGGACCTGTTTTAATGGGTATGATGGCAATGCACTTTATCATGCGCCCTGTATTGCGCGATATGGATTCTGTGCAACTGGATGATGAATTTTACAAATGCCATGGTAAAATTGTCAAAAAGATTTTTCTCCATGGAATTATGGCTCTGTGATTGTGATGGGTATTGCCCTGGATTATTTAAGGAACTTAAATATACTGTATTAAATATTTACAAGGAAATATCATATGAAAAAAATTATCAAATATTTGGTAATATCAGGCATTATAGCTTTTTTTGCCATGGGTTTTTATTTTAAGATATATATACCAAAACATAAGTTTAAAATAATTCAGCCTGTCAAAGGTAATCTTCAGGTCAGAGTAAAGGGAATTGGCAATGTGGACGCCTTGAAGATTTATTCCATAACTGCCCAGTCAGGAGGAAAGATTTTAGAAATTTTAACTGATAAAGGCAAATGGGTTAAAAAAGGAGAATTATTGATTGTTATGGATGGTGTGGATCTGCCTGACCAGCTTGAAATGGCAAAAGCATCCCTTGTGCAGTTTAAGTATAATGTTAAGGCTTTGCAAAGTGAGTTTGAGAGCCAGAAAGCTAAAAAAGAGCTTTTAAAACTTACATATAATCGCTATTACAAACTTAAAACACGCGGGTTTATTAATCAGTCAGAATATGACAAATCCAGAATAGATTTACAAAGTATTGATGCAAGCCTTGATGCAACCCTGGCAAGAATTAATTCTGCTAAGTCTGCCCTTGTGGTGGCATCAAAAAATATAAATGCTCTTAATGAAAAAATAGCCCGGCTGAAAATTTATTCACCTGTGGATGGGTATGTGATTGAAAGAGGTGCGGAACAATCCCGGAATGTCCTTGCAACAACTCCTGTTTTAAAAATTGTTGATCCTGAAACATTATGGGTAGAGGCAAATATTGATGAGCGTATAAGTGCCCAGATAAAACCTTTGCAAAAAGCTGTTATTACGCTTCGGTCACAACCTGATAAGGTCTATAAAGGCATTGTTAAGCGAGTTGATCCGATTACTGATGCCATAACTTTGGAGCGCAGGATAAATATAGGATTTAAAACAATTCCAGAGCCATTTTATATTAATGAACAGGCCATGGTTTTAATAAATGTCAAACAATATAAAAATGTCTTAAAAATTCCTTTGAATATTGTTGTGTATAAAAATGGGAAAACAGGAATATGGGTATTGAAAAACAAGCATGCTCATTTTTTTGTCCTAGATGAACTATCCCGCAATGATATTGAAATGGCAATTTCAAACATAGATAGGAATATCAGAATTATAGTGCCGGACATGCATAAAAAACCCTTGAGTGAAGGCATGGTGATATATCAATGATTCATCTTGCAAAACAGGATATAAAACATACCCTTGGTAAGTTTATTGTGACAGCCATGGGAGTTGGGATGCTGCTGGGCATTGTATTGATAATGATGGGCGTTTATCGCGGAATGATAGTTGATGCCGAGGCTTTGTTAAATGATTTAAATGTTGATTTATGGATTGTTCAGCAAAACACTTTAGGTCCTTTTGCCGAAGCCTCAAGAGTGCATGAAGATTTGAAATATACAATCAAGTCTTTGCAGGGTATTGATAAAAGTGAAGCAATTACCTTTCAGAATATCCAGTTGCCCCACAGGGATAAAAAAGTTCGGGTGCTTGCTGTGGGCTATGATGTCTATGGAGATATAAGTCCTATAAACCCTGCAGGGATAGTTGCCGGGCGAAGTTTGAAAACAGATCATTATGAAATTGTTGTAAGTGATAAAACAAAATTTAATCTCCATGATAAAATAAAACTGGGACGAAATATTTATACTGTTGTCGGCTTAACACATGGCAGTGTCTCATCAGGAGGAGATTTGCTGGTTTATATCAGCCTTAAAGATGCTCAGAAATTACAATTTTCATATTCCAACAAACGCATAAAAACAGATCGGGCAAGGGGTATTAAAAATAAAGATACTCTTATGGTCAATGCAGTCATAGCCACAATAAAATCAGGCTATAATGTGGAAAAAATTGCTGGAAATATACGGCAATGGTATCATAAAAGTGTTTATACAAAAAAACAGCAACATGCTGTTTTAACAAAATATGTGGTCGAAAAAGCTTCCAGGCAGATAGGATTATTTACAGCTATTTTAGTCATAGTTGCAACTATTATTATATCGCTCATTATTTACACCATGACATTGGAAAAAATGAAAGAAATTTCCATAATGAAGCTGATGGGACTGCCAAATACCATGATTGTTCGGATGATTGTTGAAGAAACGCTGCTGCTCGGGATATTTGCTTTTTTGTTTGGCAATTTGTTTTCACATATTATTTATTCAAGATTTCCCAAAAGAGTTGTTTTACAAATTTCTGATGCATGGATACTTTTTGGTGTTGTTGTGATAGCAAGTATATTTGCTTCTTTTGTGGGAGTTAAAAAAGTTATTAATGCAGATCCGACTGCAGCAATAGGTGGGTGATATGCACAATAATACAGCAATCAAAGTAGAAAATTTATACAAGTCTTTTGGTCATGGTGACAGTTTTATAGAAGTTATTAAGAATGCTTCATTCACAATTAACAAAGGTGAACTGGTGGCTTTGATTGCCCCGAGCGGTGGTGGGAAAACAACACTTTTAATGATGATAGGATGCGTAAGTGATCCAAGTTCAGGTAAAATATGGATAGGAACCCGGAAGGTGTTTGATAATAAATGGCTTACCAGTGAAACACGGAAAATAAGACGGGAAAAGATCGGATTTATTTTTCAGGCCCATTATCTCATACCGTTTTTAAATATCATTGATAATCTTACTTTGCTTCCCCAGGCAAATCATGCAGATGAAAAGGCTGCAAGAAAAAAAGCACAGGACTTATTAAAGTATTTTGATATAGCAGACAAAGAAAAATTAATGCCTTCCCAGCTCTCGGGCGGACAAAATCAAAGGGTTGCCATTGCCAGAGCTCTGGTCAATAATCCTCAGATTATACTGGCAGATGAACCAACTGCGGCTCTGGACATGCAGCGCTCGGTTGATGTCGTGAAAATGCTTAAAAAAATAGCAAGAGACCAGGAAGTTGCCATTGTGATGGTAACCCATGATGACAGAATGCTGCCCTATTGTGACAGGATCATGAAAATAGATAATAAGGCAATTGTCTTTGAATAATATATATTAAATTATTTGCCCTGTATGAATTTTTTTAATTCTTGCTGTCTATTGAATTAAATTTTTGCTGCAGCAATCACTATTACACGCTTTGTCACATTTTAAGGGCTCAGAAGCTTCATAACTGATACCATTATTGTATTCATCAATGGCTTTATGCAGAGTTTTTACAGCAAGCTGAATGCAATGATGTTTTTTTGCAGGGACATTTTCCAGGACCTTGAAAACATGTCCGTCATTAATTTCTTTTGCCTGTTTAAGGGTTTTGCCTTTAACCATTTCAGAAATAGCCATGGCAGAAGAAATAGCGCCAGGGCACCCAAGAACTTGATATCTGATATCTGATATTGTTTCACCAGCAAGTTTAAGGTATATTTTCATGGTATCACCGCATGTACCTACCATCTCTGATATATGGTCAGCATCGGGAAGATCACCCATGTATTGTTTTTCAACAAAATATTTAATTGCTGCCTGTCCATATCCTGTTTCTGCTAAGGCTTTTTTTTCACTTTCAATTGCGTCGGTATTTATATTATCCATTTTATCCTCTAAAAATATAACCATGGTTAAAATTATTATTATATGGTTGTAAGAATAAGCAAAAAAAAGGCTGTGTCAAGAATATTTTTGTTTAAATCAGGAGTCAGGCTATTTGATTAAAAAAAGAATCAGCTGTTTTAAGAGCATCTATATAAATATTCTGCATGGCAAGTTCAGTGATATTATAATTTTTGCAGCAATTTTTTCTATTAATCCAATCAACTTTTTCAAAATATGAAATTATATCTATAATACAATTAAAATCATTATCTTTTTGCAAAAGTCCTGATTTTATCCTATCTGTAAAAGGCATTTCTTTTAATAGATTATCCATTGTTATGCCTAACATTGCATCTGCATTGGAAAAAAGCCCCATTGTAAAAAGTTCATTTGCTGAAAATTTTGATTTTAACATAGGTCCTGTCAGCTCTGCCATTCTTGCGCGGAGTATTGATATTTTGATAAGCTCGTCAGGCTTGTTTTTTGATAATTCAATTGCAGCTGCCATCATAATAAAACGAATAATTCTGTTCTCGCCAAGAGCAACTATTGCATCTTTTATTGTATTTATTTTATGGGCGCGTCTATAATATGCTGAATTTATAAGTTTTAAAAGCCTCAGAGAAAGACCAATATCCATCTTAATCATGGTTTGTAATTTTTCAAAGTTCATTTTTTTCTTTGTGGCCTCGACAACCAGATTCATAATGTTTTTCTGGGAAGCCGGGATTATTTTGTTTTGAATGATTTCAGGTTTTTCAAAAAAATATCCCTGAAAATATGAAAAACCAAGGTTTTTAGAAATTTCAAACTCTTTAATGGTTTCTACTTTTTCTGCAAGGAATTCAATGGAAAATTTTTTTTTAAGTTTTCCCATGATTTTTTTTATTTCCGTAAAATCAAGGATCTTTAAATCAAATTTTATAATATTGGTAAGCTCAACCAGGGGTATGAATTTATCTCTATAAATAAAATCATCAAGTGCTATTGTATATCCTTTGTTTTTTAATTTGGTTAAGGATTTAATCACATCCTCTGCCGGCATAACATCCTCTAATATCTCAATTACTATTTTTTCTCTGGGAAGAAAATTTGCAACATCATTGACAATGAGATTTTGAGGGAAGTTAATAAATGCTGTTTTACCATTTGTTAAATTTTCTGAACCTGTTGCTAAAAAGGTATCAACAATGATTCGAACAGTGGCAATATCACCGTCAGTTTCAGGGAAGGCATTATTAATGCCATCCCTGAAAAGAATTTCATACCCTATTGTATTTTTAGCCTGGTCTAAAATCGGCTGGCGTGCAACAAATGTTTCCATACTCAAATATTTCCCATTATTTTTCTAAACCCTGTGTGATTTGTAAATGATGTTTGGGCTTTTTATTCATTTTAACCTTATGACAAAGATTACAGGTTTTTGTCCCGATTGCTTTGGGATTATTTTGATATTGCAAAGGTTGAATATTATCCAGATTTTTATTGAATTTATTGTCACCTGGATAATTTGCATGGGGTGACCCATGACATGCTTCACACATTATTTTTCCTGTCCCGTCAAGGGTCATGCGATAAAGGTCTTTTTCTCCTTTAGTCCATTTATTAAATCCGTCTGCTGTTTTTGGATCAGATTTTTTGAAATTTTTATGGCAGCTGAGGCAATCAGGCTCATTAATCCAAGGGGTGCGAGGGTTGATATCACAGAGATTTTTAACTTTTCGCGGGGTTAAGTGTTTCATAAGCCTTTTTGCTCCTGGTTTTTTATTTTCCATTTCTTTTTTTAAGAGGCTTAATGCATGATCTTCTAAAAAACCATGACAGGAGGTACAATCTAAGCTCTTGCTATGGATACCTCTGAGACATTTAGTAGGTCCGCCTGGCTTTGAAGGATGACATTGAAAACATGCATTTACTCCTCTGCCTGTAAGAAAATTTGCATGCCAGCCATGCATGGCTGCAGGGAAATTCAATAGATCCGGTTTCCCCTTGGTTTTGAGAATGGGGTCAGAATGACAAGACTGGCACAGCTTAGGCTGCCCTTTTTTTGCCATTTCAAGAAGATTTGTTCCAGTATTTTTATCGTGAACCCTGAGAATATCAGATGCAGTTTCATCTGTAAATCCGACTTTACCATCTATTCTCCATTTTCCTCCATGACAATTTTTGCATCCCATTTCAGTTGATGTGGGTGTAATTGTTTTTGTCATGGCAATACGTTTACCGGTTTTTGTATCAAAAGCTTCTATGGTAAATACAGGATATGGATCAAAACCCCCTTTATCAGGATAGGGAACAACCGGGATAAGAGATGCTTCAAAGGTATTGAGTTCTTTACTTAAATGCATTTGCCCTGAAAGACCATTACCTGACAATCCAATATTGGGTTCAAGTTTTCTTCCAAAGATTGATTGGGCATTATCCCATAGTTTAATATGAGCCGAGGGGTTTTCAAATCCTTTTTCAACTTTATAGGTGATTTTTATATCTTTTGTAATAACTTTTGGAACAGGTCCCCGCTTAATTACCTGGGCACAAAGATCGTTGGCAGGAGGCAGAAGTACCCAGAAAGCCGAACTGTCTGAAATACAATGCATTCCAAGATCATTCCATGAAAGCAGCACATATTCATCTTTGGATTTATTAAAGGGAGGCATTTCAAGTGATTTTTCAGGCGGAACCAATGTTTTGTCCGCGGTGATTTTTTTATTTTGAAGCCCTGTTACAATATAGGTTGCAAGAGCATTTCGCTCTTGCAGGGTACCCATAAAGGGCGGCATATAATCATTTATCTTGCCAAGCCCGTTAAGCATTGAATCCATTCCAAATATGGTGAATTTTTTTGTTCTTTTAAGAATATTATTCATGGGACCACCCACAGAGTGGCAGCTTGAGCACTGGATTTTAAAGATTTCCTTTCCTGCTGCAAATTTTGTAAGAGGTGTTATTTCCTTGTTTTGTACCCACCGGGCAGTCTTTAAAAAGCCCTGTTTATTAATTTTTTCCATGTCAGATTTTAAAATGGAGTTGGCATAGGTGTGATTATAAATCGCATAGGGCTTTCTTCCTCCTTCGCGTGTGAATTCAAACCCGCCCATATATATAAGCCCGATCACCAAAACAATACATGCCAATATCTTTTTTACAGGAAGAGAAATACCTGAAAGCGCAAGTAATATTGCTCCGACAAAGAGTCCGCTTGCACTTATGAAAAAGATTTTAAGATATGGCAGGAGCTCAGGAGATCTTTTTAAAATCATGGTTTGAATAGGGTCAGGAAGGCTTATAAAATACCAATATCCTGAAATCAGCATAAAAGCAAAGGGTACAAGTATCCATGAGGCACAGAATCTGTTCATGGAAAGCCTTGATTTTTCTTCAGGAATAAACATGCTTGTTAAAAAACCAAATATACCTGCAAACATAAAACCCAGAAAAGTTCTGAAAAACATTGCTGGCAGCATGGAAGGGTTTAAAAAACCTGACCAGAAAGTATGATCTTCAATCCAGTGTCCAGGAGTCAGCATAAAAGCAATAATACCATTAATCAAGACAAGAGAAAGCCATGCAAAGATAAAATACAGCCATCCTATTTGCAGATGCTGTTTTTTATTTATTTTACCAAAGGTGTAAAAATATATAAACAGAGCAACGATTTCTCCAGCAAAACATACCCATTCAGTTGCCCATCCAAACACAAAGGTGTGAATTAAAGTGGATGTGGCACTGGGATTTAAAAGAGATATGGTAAACCAGATACCTACGCCTGTGATGCCTCCAAATACCATTGTGAGCAAAAGGAAAAATTTTGTATGTTTTTTCGCATACTCAAGAATTAAAGGATCATTGGTTTTATAGGCTTTTTTTTCAGCCATTATTAAGAACAATCCTCCACCCACTGCAAGATGTGATACATAAACATGGATAACTGCCATGGATGCAATTAAAAACCCGCCGCCTGCTGTTAAAAGTTCCCAGACTGGATAATTCATATTAATTCTCCTTTCCAGCACTTGCTGCGATTTTCAGCATATAAACAATGATACCAAAACCTATTACAAAAGCGATAAGAAATAAAATCAGGGAAGAATATTGAGGTTCAACCTTTAAAGATGCTGGAGAGAAAAATGGTTTTATCCAGCTCATTCTTAAAAGATCACGTATAAATACCATGATAATAACAGTGCTTAAGGCTGCCATAAGAGTTGTCCAGACTTTGTTTTGAGAAGCTGAATATAAAGCAAAAAAAATACAGATAATACCTGCAGCTAATAAAAATGTCCTGAGAAAATCCTTACCAAGGAAAAGCATCATTTTGTCTGCAGGCAAACTTAAAAGGAACCATATACCAATCATTATTTGAATGGATGTGGCTCCCATAAACCATTTCATACCATTGCCGACAGCTTCATCAATGTTGCTGAGATTTTTTTTGCGCCGGAATTCCCATAACACCGCCTGAAAAAGTCCTGCAATAGCAATTGATCCCACAACAAAATGTAAGAACCTCGGTATTACCATGTTTTCCTGAAGATTGAGCAGGGTACCAAAGGGGTTGAAAAAATATCTGGACCATTGTTCAGGCTGCATCATTAAAGTCATATTATTTGTAAAAATAAACCCTACAAATAATAATAAACTTACTGCAATTATAATGAAAATTCGTCTGGCTTGACCCAGGGCATCAAATTTAAAATCGTAAATATATAGAGAGTAATAGGCAATCATTACTAAAAAAACAATGGATAGCCAATAAACAGCCATCAATAGAGAACTTGTATATAGAAGATGTCCGTAAAGGACTTGAAGAAACAATAAAGGTGCTACACCAATATTTACGGTAAATGCAACGATATACGGTAGTTTGGTGGAAATGTCTTTATTTAGCACATCATGTTCTTCTTGTGTTTTAAACTCTCTTACCATGGCAATTATACAACTTCCCAGCATGGTATTCATAAAAAGCAGATGCAGTATAAATGTTACCAGAAGCAATACCTGGAACCATACCCAATGGACAGGAATAGCATCTGGTGATGGTATTAACCCTGAAGAGTTCATGAAAAACCTCCTTTTAGTGATTTTTTACATGCGAAAATATTTTACGAAAATAGCGAATATTAAAATAATATTCTACTGAAAACAAAAAGTCAAGATTATTATGCCACAATAAGAAATTTACTATAACCTGTTTTCAGGGTGTTGCATTAATAAAAGCTAATAATTCATATCTATATTAAGTATAATTCATCTAAATCTCTGAATAGTTTTTTTCGTATGCTTTCAAATTCATCCACTTTGGCATGGGCCTTTTCAGGCTGACCTTGGTTATACAGGTCAAGGACTTCAAAGACCAACCTATGTATTATTTCATGGTTGGAAATTACTTTATTAAAATATCTGGAATTTCGTAATCGTTCTGGTGCTGTTTTAAGCCATTGCCCAAATTCGCATTCGTTATGATCTGCTATTTCATCCTTTTTCAATTGAGTAAAGCCTTCAAGCACAGAGGTTAGACGCATTTTCCAATTAAAATGGGATGCTTTAACAGAACCAATATCAAAATTACTTGGTCTGAATTTGAAGTGCTCTATAATGGAATTTAGAATTTGTGTATTAGACTGCATTTCAAGGGTAAGTTCTCTTATGTCAAGGCTGTTTGTTGCCACTTTGTCAGCTTGGGCTTGTATATTATTAATATCATGGGCTATTTCAGAATTTGCTGAAGATGCCTGGGTTATATTTTCAGTGACTTCTACTATTCCTGTGGAAGCCTGATTAACATTGGAAGAAATTTCTCCGGTTGCTGTTGCCTGTTCTGTGACAGCCGATGCAATTGTGGACACAATTTCGCTGGTATTATCAATGGTAGATGTGATTTTCTTGATAACATCAATGGTCTTTCTACTGGAAGATTGAACTCCCTCAATCTGTTCCTTAATCTCATTTGTGGCGTAAGATGTTTGTTTTGCAAGTTCTTTTATTTCATTGGCAACAACGGCAAATCCTTTTCCTGCAGATCCTGCCCTTGCTGCTTCTATTGTGGCATTAAGAGCAAGCAGATTTGTCTGCTCTGCAATGGTTTTAATGGTTTCAGTTACCTTGTTTATTTGTTCTGCTGCCTGACCAAGCTCTTGTACACTTTTTGTAGCCACGGCTGATTCCTGCACAGATATTTGTGATATTTCTTTGGCTTTCTGTGCATTGATTGAGATTTCATTAATTGTGGAACTCATTTCTTCAGAAGCTGCCGCAACCATACTGACATTGCTTGCTGCCTGTTCTGATGCGGCAGCTATGGCAGACATATTTGTATTGGTTTGTACAAGAAATTCAGCAACATTATTGCAGTTCACAGCCATTTTTCGCGCAAAATCAAAGGATTTTGTTGTAATTGTATTTAAAAAATTTGTAGCATTGTTAATTGTTGCTGAGCTGCCCTGGACTTTGGTAAGCGTTATATCAAAGTGAGAGGCTAATTTGTTTGAAGCATTGACAACTGATCCTATTTCATCTTTTTTAATGAGATCTGACCTGACAGTCACATCTCCTTTGGCTAATGCCTTTGTTGTCTTTACTATGGAATTTAAATCTTTGAGTATCTGTAGAAAAATAAAAAAAGTTATTACGAACAGTGTAAATATTATAATATATCCTAATACGGAAATATTAAACATGTGTTTTTGGGCGATATTCATTTGCAATTGAGCTTCCTGCTCTAATTTTACAATGCCTGTATTAATTGTTTTAAATGCATTAAAGGCAGGTCCATCATCAATTTTAATAACTTTATCAATCTCTTTTGAGCTTTTCCCAAGCCCATGCATTTTTTTTGATATATCTATGGCTTTAATATATAATTCAGCTGTCTGATGGATTTGCCTGATGGCTTTTTTATCTTTATCTCGTACAACTAAATCGCCCAAGGCATCCAATGCCTGCATCAATTTCACTCTATTTGTTTCAAAGCGATTCAGATATTTTTCTGACCCGCGAAGTACATGGTTTTTAAAATTGTGAATAAAACCTCCATACCCGAATTCAGAATAAATTGATTGAAGCAAATGCTGGTTTTTCGCAGCTTTCTGTGCCTTTAATAATGAATTGTTCATGAGTGAAGATGTGCGCAATTGCACTCCTGCTATAATGGATAAAGCCACCATTGTAACAATGATAAGTATGATTAATTTTTTAAAAATGGTCATGGTTTTTCCTTTTTTTAAAAAAATTTTATAGTCTCAAATTTTGATGAAATAAATATATCTATATATGTAACACGAAAATAAATAAAATAAAATATTTAAATCGTATGTTTTTCGCTTGACAAATAATTTAATTTAAACTTATTTCATTTTTCAGCATGCAGCAGGCGATTTTGTATTCAGGGGTATTGTTCTGATCATAGTTTAGATTGTCAGGCTGGATAAGTTTATTCATCACACATCCTTCAGGGATTGAAAGGCTGAAAAGGTGTTTTTCATTTATTTTTGGAGTTTTGATCAACTGATTGTTTTTTATCGTAAAGCTGTGCAGGGGGAAATCCTCGCAAAGCGGGCATTGATAAACCCGTCCATTTGGGAAAATAAAAAAATTTTTCGAAACATTGGCAGCGCATTCAAATTTTTCATCATGGTTTAAAAAAACTTTTGGATACGTAACAATAATACCTTGCTCAGCGATTTTTTCAGCGACTTCAGGAACAATTGAAAGCCATTTATCCTTTGAGACCTGGCTTGAATCAGAGCTTGGTTTTGATGATTTCCCCCTGAGACCAATGACCTGGATAAAGAAACGATCAATACCAAAATTTTTAATAAGGTCAGGCATTAAGCCAAGCTCATCAATATTATCTTTACTTACAGTATATATCATCGAGGTTGAAAATTTTTTTGATACTGCTTTTTTAATTCCGGCAAGGCATTGATCATAGGATCCTTGCCCCCGAATTGAATCATTTGTTTTTTTTGTTGCTCCATCTAAAGAAAAACTTATGAAATCAACTTCGTCTTTAGTGATTTTATCAAGGATATTGTGAAACAGATAACCATTGGTATCAATTGTTATGGATTTGAATCCCTTGTTTCTGGCATATTTAACAGCTTTATCAAGATCAGGATGCAAAGTTGGTTCTCCGCCAAGGAAAATAATATTGGTATTTTGTTTTTCATTTAAAAAAAGTTTGAGCCAGTTTTTTATTGTTTCAATATCAAGTGTTTTATCACCATGCTGATCTTTGTTAATATAACAATGCTTACAGGATAAATTGCATTTTGTAAGAATATGGAAAAAAAGATTGGACGAGTTTTTTGAGAATGCAACGGTTTTTTTCTGCATATTGAGCCTGGCTTTTATATTTTATTTATTATGATATTCCTGGAGACTTTTTACTGTAAATTCTTTTTTTCTTAAAGCTATTATGGAATTGCATATGGCTTTTGTTCCGTCAGTTGTAGTGGAGTATGGAATTTTAAATTTTAACGCTGCTCTTCTTATGGCATATCCGTCACGTCTTGTTTGTGAGTTGGAAGCAGTATTTAATATGAGCTGAATTCTATTGTTTTTTACAGCATCAACAACATTGGGTCGTCCGGTTGATACCTTTTTAATGATTTCAGCCGGAATTGAATTTTCTCCTAAAAAATCTGCAGTGCCTTTTGTTGCAAGTATTTTAAAACCCATTTTATAAAATTTTTCAGCAACAGGCAATGCAGCTTTTTTATCCTTGTCCTGGACACTGATAAAAACATTGCCGGAAGTCGGTAAGACCTGGGAGGCTGCAAATTGTGCCTTGGCAAAGGCTGTGCCCAGATCCTTATCCATGCCCATTACTTCGCCTGTGGACTTCATTTCAGGACCTAAGACGGGGTCTACATTGGGAAATTTGTCAAAGGGCATTACAGCCTCTTTAACCGAATAATGATCAGGTATATATTCCTTTGTCAGGTTTAGCTCTTTAAGGGTTTTGCCAAGCATTACCTTTGTTGCAAGTTTGGCAAAAGCAATTCCTGTTGCTTTGCATACAAAGGGGATAGTCCTTGAAGCTCTCGGGTTAACCTCGATAATATAAACTTTATTATTCATTATTCCAAACTGAATATTCATAAGTCCCTGAACTTTAAGCTCCTTTGCAAGGGCCTTGGTGGCAGACGACATTTCATCAATATGTTCCTTGGATATTGAAAATGGCGGTAACACACATGCCGAGTCTCCTGAATGAATGCCTGCTTCTTCAATATGCTCCATCATTCCTGCAATAATTGTTGTCTGTCCGTCAGATATTGCATCAACATCAAGTTCAAAAGCATCTTCAAGAAATTTATCAATCAGCACAGGATGCTTGGGAGAAGCAGAAATTGCAAGGGCAAAATATTCTTTAAGATCTTTTTCATCATAGACTATTTTCATGGCTCTGCCCCCAAGTACAAAGGACGGGCGCACCATAACAGGAAAACCTATTTTAGCTGCAACTTTTTTTGCTTCTTTATAGCTTGTTGCAGTACCATTTTCAGGCTGAACAAGATTAAGTTTTGTTATCATTGCCTGGAAAAGTTCCCTGTCTTCTGCTTTTGCAATACTTTGGGGTGAAGTGCCAATTATGGGAGCACCTGCTTTTTGAAGGTCTTCTGCCAAATTCAGCGGGGTCTGCCCTCCAAATTGTACAATGATTCCGTCGGGTTTTTCCTTTTCAATAATATGTAACACATCTTCTTTGGTAAGGGGTTCAAAATATAGTTTGTCAGAAGTATCATAATCAGTTGAAACGGTTTCCGGGTTAGAGTTGACCATGATGCTTTCAATGCCTTCTTCTTTTAATGCAAAGGAAGCATGCACACAGCAATAGTCAAATTCTATTCCCTGACCTATTCTATTGGGACCTCCGCCCAGTATCATTATTTTTTTATTATTTGACACCCTTGCTTCACATTCTTTTTCATATGTTGAATAATAATAAGGAGTAGATGCTTTAAATTCTGCAGCACAGGTGTCAACCAGTTTAAAAACAGGGATAATGCCAAGTTCTTTTCTTTTTATCTCAATTTCTTCTTCAGAAAGTTTAGTTAAAAAAGATAATTGTTTATCTGAAAATCCTGTTTTTTTGGCAGATTCCAGAAGATCTTTAGGAAGGTTTTTACCTGCAAGCTGAATCCTTTTTTCCAATTCAATAATTTGTCTGATTTGATATAAATACCATGGATCAATTTTGGTAAGTCTATAAATTTTTTCAAGTTCCATACCATTTTCCATGGCATACTTAAGATAGAAAATACGCTGGGAATTTGGTGTGGCAAGTTTATTTTCAATTTCAGACTCTGATAAGTCTTTTGTTTCAGGGTCTTTACCATCAGCACCAAGACCTGCTCTGCCAATTTCAAGAGACCTTAAACCTTTTTGTAAAGCTTCTTTAAAGGTTCTTCCTATTGCCATGGTCTCACCAACTGATTTCATGGCAGTAGTTAATACGTCATCGGTCTCGGGAAATTTTTCAAAGGTCCACCTTGGAATTTTTACAACACAATAATCAATTGAGGGTTCAAAACATGCAAGGGTTTCGCCTGTGATATCATTGGGGATTTCATCTAAAGTATAACCCACAGCAAGTTTTGCTGCAATCTTTGCAATGGGAAATCCTGTTGCCTTGGAAGCAAGGGCAGAGCTTCTTGAGACCCTTGGATTCATTTCAACAATAATCATTTCACCATTTTCAGGATTGATTGCAAATTGGACATTAGAGCCTCCGGTATCAACTCCGATTTCATTCATGATTGCAATGGAAGCATCTCTTAATTTTTGATATTCCTTATCAGAAAGGGTCTGGGCCGGGGCAACAGTTATGCTGTCTCCCGTGTGAATACCCATGGGGTCCATATTTTCAATGGAGCAGATAATCACAACATTTCCTGCATTGTCCCGCATAACTTCAAGTTCATATTCTTTCCAGCCAAGTACGGATTCTTCCAGCATAACCTGGGTATTAAGGCTTGCATCAAGCCCTGCCTTGGAAAGAAATAAAAGCTCTTCCATATTATAGGCAACACCTCCGCCTGTCCCGCCAAGGGTAAAGCTCGGGCGGACAATTATTGGAAAGCCTATCTTTTTTCCAATGGGTTCAACATCCTCAATTTTATTGGCAAAACTGCTTTGGGGGATTCTTAAATTTATTTTTTCCATGGCATTTCTAAAAAGCTCGCGGTCCTCAGCTTTGTTAATGGCATCAATGGAAGCCCCAATCATTTCAACATTATATTTTTCAAGAACACCGGTTTTTGCTGTTTCAATTGCAGTATTCAGACCGGTCTGACCTCCCAGTGTCGGGAGCAGTGCATCAGGTCTTTCTTTTTCAATGATTTTAACCAGGGTGTCCGGAGTAACAGGTTCTATGTATACCCTGTCAGCAGTTTCAGGATCTGTCATGATTGTTGCAGGATTGGAATTTACCAGAATAACTTCATAACCTTCTTCCTTTAGTGCTTTACATGCCTGGGTTCCTGAATAATCAAATTCACATGCCTGGCTTATAATTATGGGACCTGCTCCAATAATAAGGATTTTTTTTATATCTTCACGTTTTGGCATTTTTAATTATCTCTACAAATTGGTTAAAAAGGTATTTTGAATCATGGGGTCCTGGAGAAGCTTCTGGATGATACTGCACTGCAAATGCAGCAAGAGAATCATTTTTCAGCCCTTCTAAGGAATTTTCATTAAGATTGATATGGGTCATGGTAATGTTTTTTTTATCAATTGAATCAATATTAACAGCAAACCCATGATTCTGGGCTGTTATTTCAACTTTGCCGGTTTTAAAATTTTTTACAGGCTGGTTTCCGCCCCTATGCCCGAATTTTATTTTTTCTGTTGAGGCACCCATGGCAAGTCCTAATAATTGCATGCCAAGACATATTCCAAATATGGGAACAAAGCCTAAAATTTCCTTGATTGTTTTTACGGCATAGGTCACAGGTTCAGGATCACCAGGACCATTGGATAAAAATATACCGTCCGGTTTAAGATTGCGTATTGTATTGGAATCTGTATCTGCAGGTACCACAAGCACTTCACAGCCCGATTGTTCAAGACATCTTATTATATTGTATTTAATACCGAAATCCAAAGCAATTATTGAGAATTTTTTATTTTTTCGGCGCCATATTTCAGAGTCTAAAGGGGTGTTATCCGGAAGATATGAGGGTTTTAAATTATTCCAGAAATATGGTTTTTTAGTTGTTACCTTTTTAACAAGATCCTGGCCCTGCATGGTTTTAATATCCCTGGCTTTTTTTGTAAGACTCACAGGATCAAGATCATTGGTGGATATAACAGCTCTCATGGCACCTGTTTTTCTGATGTGCCGTGTCAATGCCCTTGTGTCAAGGTCTTCAACTCCAAGTACACCTTGTTTTTTTAAATAGGCGCCAAGGGTTCCGGTTGAGCGCCAATTACTCGGAAAATCCTGATACTCTTTTACAATCAGGGCTTCGGCCTGTATTCTGTCAGATTCATCATCCTCAGGACATACCCCGTAATTTCCAATTAAAGGATAGGTCATGGTTACCATTTGACCTTTGTATGAAGGATCAGTAAGTATTTCCTGATACCCTGTCATGCTGGTGTTAAATACCACTTCCCCACTGGCTTCTCCTTTACCTGTAAAGCTTTTACATATAAAAGTTCTGCCATCTTCAAGCGCAAGTAAAGCTTTCATTTATATAAAAAATCCCTTTTTAAATAATATTGGGAATAAGATTCCATACCCCGCAGGGGCATGCTCCGGCGCAGAAACCGCATCCAATACATTTTTCTGCATCTGAGACATATTCATATTGATTTATTCCTTTTATTGTATTTTTAAAAATTGCACCTTCCGGGCAAATTGAAATACAAATACCACAATCACGGCATGTTCCGCAAGAGGCACATTCTGCTGCACATTCTGATAAATCATTGAATTCATTGGCTAAAGGAGAGAAATATTCAAGAGAAATTCTTTGTGTATTTATTTTCTCACGAAGGTCTTTTATGTCTGTTGTTGTGCCTTGAAAAATTGAATGGATGGATTCAGCGCATTTTTTCCCCATGCCAATTGCATCTGTTAAAAGTCCTGGAGAGGTAACATCACCAATTGCAAATATTTTTGAATCTGAACTTGCAAATAAATTATCAATGCAGATAAAATTATTTTTTGTTTTTATACCATTATTAGCATCTGATCCAAGAAAAGACAGGTCAGGCTCATCACCTATGGATACTATTACTTTATCGGCCTTGAGGAGTTCTCCTCCTTTTAAGATAATGCCCTTGTCTGTAATTTTTTCAGTAAAACACGGCCATTTGAATTTAGCACCGCAATTTTCAGCATCTTTTTTCTCATTACCAAAGGCTGCAGGCTCCTGGACATCAATCAGAGTAATATCTTTTGCGCCAAGGCGGTGAGCCTCGGTTGCAACATCACATCCGACATTGCCAGCGCCTATGATTATAATTTTTTTGCCGGGTTTGATTTTATTGTTTTTAGCAAGAAAAAGAAAATTTAAAGCGGATTCTGCTTTTTCAATCCCGTCAATGGGCAGCATTCTTGGTTTTGAAGCGCCGGTTGCAATAATTGTAAAATCAAATTTGTTTTTGATTTTATTAAATTCAGATTCATCAATTTTTTTGTTCAGCCTGATATCTGGAATAAATTTTTTTACCCTTTCAAGTTCCAGGTTAAATGTTTTTTTGGAGAATCTTGATTCCGGAATAACACTGGATATCTTTCCGCCGATTTCATTGTTTTCATCAAAAATAGTGACTTCATAGCCCTTTAATCTGAGATTCCAGGCACAGGAAATGCCTGCAACTCCAGCTCCTATAATTGCGATTTTATTATTATTGGGTTTTTCAGGTATGGGCAGGTCGGTTTTTTCATTTGCCCGGTTTAATATTTTGATATCAATGGGAGCCATGCCCCGGGACTTTCTTGTGCATGAAGCCATGCAGGGGTTGGGGCAGAGATATCCGCACACAGTTGCAGGAAAAGGAGTATATTCAAGTTGTTTTGTCATTGCCTCTGAAACAAGATCAGATCTTACAAGATGCCATCTGTCCTGGACAGGTATGCCTGTGGGGCAGGCAGCTTCACAGGGAGCCTTGTATTTTTTATTTTCCCATACAGGTACAAACCTTCTAAGATCATTGGTTGCAATAACAGGGCAGGGCTGTCTTTCAATGTCTAAAATGTCTCCAAACAATCCTCCCTGACCAAGCTCTTTATCCCAGGAATCTGTTCTAAAAGACATCATTGATTTTTTTGATTTATTTTCTATTTTTTCCTGCTGATTTCTTGCCCTGATCAATGTCCATTGGGAACGTTCGCTTAAATTTTTATAAAGATCTGATTTGTTAATTTTTGTAAGAAATTTTTTAAGTTTGGATAAAAGCCATTCCCATTCAACATCACTAATGGAAATAATTTTTGCATCTTTTTTACTGAAATCATCAATTTTACCCCTTACAAAGACTTTGCCTGCAACCATGCCGATAAAGGGTCGATATCCGAGAGCCGATGAACTGTTCTGGGGTTGATGATTACAAATTATTGCAATACCACCTGCCATGAATTCTCCGAAAAAATCACCTGCTGAACCTAAAACCCATAATTCCGGCGGATTAAATCTTGGATTATGTTTGGTCATGGTCATTGCCCTTGCACCAATGCTTCCTGCAACATAAACATTGCCCTGGGCAGCTCCATTCATCAAACCATTGGAAGCATGACCATGAACTATAATTTCAGCCCCGGCATTGAGCCATCCAACATCATCAGATCCAGGCCCCATGATTTCTATACTTGTATTGGGAAATCCAAGAGAACCTGTTCTCTGACCCGAATGCCCTATGATCCTTATATTTACTTTTTCATCTTTTGCTTTCCATAACCTGCCGCCAATGCCATGCTGCCCAAAAGCATCAATTTCAAGGTTTCTATGACCCTGTTTTATTTTGTCCTGAATTGTTTCTTCAACAACTCTTGACGGGAGGCGTTTACCATCTTTTGTGCCAAAAATTTTATAATATTCTGTTTGATCATTCATTTTACATGCCTCCTAAACCACATATTTAATATTAAGACGTTGCGCTGCCTGAAAATCATTGATCCCGAGAGCATCAGACATACCAATGGGCAATGAAGTAGACCGTCCTAAAGGAGCTATTATTTTTTTAAGTTCAGTGTCAAAGCTTAGGAATAAGTCCACTATTCTCTGGGCAACTTTTTCAGGATCAAGACGTCTGTACAGCCTTGGGTCCTGGGATGTTATACCCTTGGGACATACTCCCGTATTACATACATTACAGCGGTCTTCCTCAGTGCCAAGGCATCCTGCGCCTGCCTGCATAACATATTTGCCAATTTGTATTCCACTTGCTCCAAGCATTATAAGAGCTGCTGCGTTTGCAGCAAGGTTGCCGTTTTTTCCGATTCCGCCACCGGCAAATATGGGGATTTCATTTTGTTTTCCTGCTTTGACAAGGTTTAAATAATTATCCCTGACACAGGATGCAATGGGATGTCCCATATGATTCATGGATACGGAATATGCAGCTCCTGTTCCACCGTCTTCGCCATCAATGGCAAGACCTGATGCATAGCTGTTGATCATGAGATTGTTCATAACAGCAAGGGAGGTGGAAGTGGCAGATATTTTAGGATAAACCGGTACACGGAAGCCCCATGCCATGGACATGGAAAGAATCATTTTTGCAATGGATTCTTCAATGGAATACTGGGTCTGATGGGTTGGCGGGCTGGGTAGATTTATACCCATGGGAACACCGCGTATGGTTGAAATTAACTTATTAACCTTATACCACATTAAGAGTCCGCCATCTCCGGGTTTTGCACCCTGCCCATATTTTATTTCTATGGCGCAGGGGTCTTCTTTCATATATGGCAGGGCATGGATTATTTCATCCCATCCAAAATAACCGCTTGCCACCTGGAGAATTACATATTTTAAAAATCTGCTTCTCAACAGCCTTGCAGGACATCCGCCTTCACCTGTGCTGATCCTGACAGGCATATTAAGCTCTTCATTAAGGTATGCAACTCCCATTTGCAAGCCTTCCCACATGGTTGGAGATAGAGCTCCAATTGACATACCTCCAATAATAAGCGGATAGATTTCCCTTACAGGGGGTATCCATCCATGCTCTTTTAATTGTTTTATATTTTCTTTTGGAGATAGTATTCTGCCAAGCAGGGTGGATAATGCAAATTCATGGCGGCCTGCATCAAGGGCAGGGTCTGTAAGCATGGAAATCCTTATGAATTTTATTTTATCAAGTATATTTTCCTTGGAGTTTCTTCTGCCACCACGTTTCCTTGGTTCTCCTCCTTGATTAATATGAAAGGAAAGTCTGTCTGTCTGGAAATTTTTATTGGGTAAAATTGCATTATTTGGGCATACAAGGGTACACATTCCACATCCCATACATGCGTTTTTAATTTCTCTTTTCTGGTTGATCCCGAAAAATGTTTCAAACTCTGTTTTATTTGTCTTGTTTAAATCAATGGAACCTGTAATTTTCTTTTTTCTGAATACCTTAAGTTCTATTGCCTGAACAGGGCAAACACTTGTACATTTGCCACATAATGTGCATTTTTCCATATTCCAGGAGATCTGCCACGGCAAATCACTTAAGCTTAAAGAGGAAGGTTCAATGGTTCTGTTTGACGGCATATTTTTACCTCCTGACGATCTGAGCTGACAATTGCTGTGTCCATATACATTGGTTGAATATCTTTATTTTTATCCCTGTCCGGTATTACAGCATCAAGGCCACATATTTCCGAAGAAAAAGCAAAAAATCCGGGCTTACCTCCAACAACACCCGGGCGCAGCTTTTTTTGATCCTGTGCCATAAATAAAGTTTTATCCGGCAGTGCTCCTATAATACAATTTGGTCCGTCAATAATTAAGGGGCGGCAGGATTTTTTAAGATGTTGTAATAATACAAGATCATGGTGATCCTCAATGCATTTATTTTTAAGGGGAGTGATCACATGTTTATATGCATCAAGCCCAAGTCCCAGAAATGACATAGTATAATGAAGAATATGGGTGAACACTTCTGAGTCTGACTGATAACCTGTATATCCCGGGAACCCCCTTGATAATAAAAAATTTTTAATTGGTATAAATGCTGTATTTTCACCATTGGTCATTGTGGAATATCCAGCCAGAAAAAAAGGGTGGCAGGCATAAAGATCTATTGCATAATTAGTATTCTGACGTCCCTGGGCAAATATGATCCCGCTTTTTAATTCTTCCCTGTCAAGCTGGAGATATTCCGCAACTTCCATGGGGTCACCAAGTTCTTTTATCATAATGGTATCAGGCCAGAAAGAAAAAATAATCATATCATTTTTTTCTTTTCCCATTTCCCGTAATTTCAGCTTGATTTCCATTAATCGTGTTTCAATGGTTTGCTTATCTAATTTTTCCCATTCTTCAGGAAGTTCATAAGCTCTGATTAAATAAACATCACGTTTAGGGATGTTTGATACATTGTTTTTAGGGACCTTTATTGTGATTTTATATTTAGTCATGAATCCATGATCCATCATAAAAAGGTCAAGACGTCTAATCCCTTCTTCTGTAAAAATGCCTGACATAATAGGGGAATCTTTCATCTCTTTAAACGGTCCTCCAAGGTCTCTTAAAAGCAATCCTACACCTGAACCATCATGACCTTCTTTCATCACATTAAGAGCATTGATTGCAATAATGGGTGATAATGGTTCTTTGCTGGTCAAGCCAATTAACCGGCACATTTTAAATCTCCTTATCTTGTATATATAACCTATTGAAAGTATAAAAGATTATAGTATTGCCCAATACGGAGTATTTTTCAAGAATTTATTTTTAAATATTTATTACTTTATCTGCAAGCTGCATGGATGTAACAATATCAAGCATATTAGTGGTCTCTCCAACATCTTTTTTATCCATGAGATCAAAATGTGTAAGGCAGGCTCCGCAAACCAGAATATGTACATTATCTGCTTTAAGGTCTTTTAATATGGGAAGTACTTTGGAATTTTTTATTGTAAGGTGCACACCGCTATTTACAAAGACAAGTCTCCATAAATCATTGCCCATTTCTTTTAGGGTTTTTAGAAAATTTTTCATAAGTTTTTCACCAAGTTCATCATCGCCTCTGCCAAGGGTAGATGATCCGACAACTACCATTATTTTTTGGCTGCCATGGCTCATGTCACTATTACTTGTTTTGTTTTCAGGTGTGGTAACAGGTTTAATGGCTTTATCAGTGGCTTTGCCCATTATTGTGAATATCAGACCATCAGAGTCAACAGAGACTTCAAAATTTTGGTAATTTAAAAATCTGGTGACATTTTCAACAGCAGCATCATTATCAACAATAATTTGAATTTCTGTTATATTCTGTTTTTCAATGGCTTGTTTTGTTTTTAAAACAGGTCCGGGGCAATCTATATTTCTGCAATCAATTTTTATGCTCATATTTAAATTTCCATTC
>CAZTEM010000022.1:0-34047 GCA_964612755.1 uncultured Desulfobacterales bacterium
TATAAGTTTTTTGTATCAAGGCAAATTGATTATGTCAAGTCAAAACAAGCCGGGATTGAAAGCTACATAAAAAACCTTTTAAACAATCTATCAATCCAAACCATAGAGCACCATTCAATAATTATCATAAACATTTACTACCAATTTCAGGATATTGTACAATAAAATTATTCAATCCTGCCGGAATCAGAAAGATCTATGAGCCCATCATAATTGGAAATAGTTATGGTTCTGCCATCGACCTTAATTAACAAAGCATCTATCATCTTTTTCAATATTCTTGACACAGTCTCTGGTGTAGTACCGATCAGGTTAGCAAGCTGGAGCTTGGATATAGGAAGTGTAACTTGTTTTATTCCACCATGCTCTTTGGATAATGTGATTATATATGAAGCAATTCGTGCAGGTACTTCTTTTAAACTTAAATTTTCTATCTGTATGGTAAATTCCCTAAGGCGCATGGAAAGCATTCCAAGCATATTCATGGCAAGCCCCGGGGTCTCGGCAATAAGATTTACAAATTTATCTCTCGGGATAAAAATGATTTGTGATTTTACCATTGCCATGGCAGAGGCTGGGAATTTTGTTCCTTCAAACACCGGAACTTCTCCAAAGGGTTTGCCCGGACCATATATATGGAGTATTTGTTCTTTACCTTCAAAAGAGAGTTTGAATATTTTAACTTTACCGGTTTCAACAATATAGAATCCATTTCCGGGCTCTCCTTCGTTAAAAATCATTCTTCCTTTTTTAAATTCAATATGTTTAACCAAATGAACAATTTTTAAAAAATGTTCCTGTTTTAAATTTGAGAAAAGAGGTATTGCATTTAATTTTTCAATCACTTATAATTTACCATTCGTATAAAAAGATTAATTTTTCAATAAAAATTTAAAAAAAACAAATTACTTGATCCAGATCAAGGAACCAAATTCTTTTTTATAATAAGTTTACACCAAGAAGTAAAGATTAATTGTTTGTAACCATAACTTAAAGGAGAGAATACAATGTTTTGTTTTCAATGTCAGGAAACAGCTAAAAATCAAGGCTGTACAATTAAAGGCGTTTGTGGAAAAGAAGGCAGTACTGCAAATCTTATAGATCTGTTAATTTTTAATTTAAAAGGTATTGGCGTAATTGCAAAAAAAGCAAAGGCGCAAGGAGCTGCAACCCCTGTCAGTGCAGGTTTTTTTGTTGCGAAAGCTCTTTTCACAACCATTACAAATGCGAATTTTAACGATGCTGATTTAATCCAATGGATCAAAAATGCCCAGGCTGTCAAAAAAGAATTATTTGATAATGTAAAAGACAAAATAGGATCTGACCTTCATGAGAGTGCTACATGGTATTCTGATAATGAAGATGAATATGCTGCAAAAGCTGAAACTGTTGGCATCCTTGCCACAGAAAACGAGGATGTACGGTCTTTAAGGGAATTGCTTATTATTGGTCTTAAGGGGATTGCAGCTTATGCTGAGCATGCTGCTGTACTTGGCAAAGAAAAAGATGAAATATATGATTTCATGTTTGAGGCTCTTGCTTCTACGACCGAAGACCTTTCTGTAGACGATATGGTCGCCATGGTTCTCAAAGCCGGCGAAGTTGCAGTTACTACCATGGCAACTCTTGACGAAGCAAACACATCCACCTATGGTCACCCGGAAATCACCGAGGTTAATATCGGGGTCGGATCAAATCCTGGGATTCTTATATCGGGCCATGATTTAAAAGATATGGAAGAATTATTAAAACAAACCGAGGGCACAGGCATTGATGTATATACCCATGGAGAAATGCTTCCTGCTAACTATTATCCTGCCTTTAAAAAATATGCTCATTTAAAAGGCAATTACGGAAGTTCATGGTGGCATCAGAATGAAGATTTTGAAACCTTTAATGGTCCAATTCTCATGACCACTAATTGTATTGTTCCCATGAAAAAGAAAAACACTTATCTTGACAGAATATTCACAACAGGCGTGGTATCGTTTCCAGGCGCTGTAAATATTGGTGACAGGGCTGACAATGGCGCAAAAGACTTTTCTCAAATTATTGAACGAGCTAAAAAATGTTCTGCTCCAAAAGAAATTGAAACAGGAAAAATTGTAGGTGGTTTTGCCCACAATCAGGTACTTGCCCTTGCAGACAAAGTTGTAGATGCAGTCAAATCAGGAGCTATCAAACGTTTTATTGTTATGGCAGGATGTGACGGCCGTCAAAAAGGCAGACAATATTTTACAGATGTTGCAGAAAAACTCCCAAAAGATACCATTATATTAACAGCAGGTTGTGCAAAATACAGATATAACAAACTTGATCTTGGCGATATTGGTGGAATCCCAAGAGTTCTTGATGCCGGTCAATGTAATGATTGTTATTCCCTTGCGGTTATTGCCCTTAAACTTAAGGAAGTATTTGAACTTGAAGATATTAATGAACTACCCATATCATTTGATATTGGCTGGTATGAGCAAAAAGCTGTTGCTGTCCTTCTTGCACTTCTTCATCTGGGTGTAAAAGGGATAAGACTTGGACCAACACTTCCTGCATTTATTTCTCCAACTGTACTTAATGTGCTTGTTGAGAACTTTGACATAAAACCCATTACCGACCCTGATTCTGATATAGCAGCAATGATGGAAGGTAAATAAAAAGATGTATTCCCAGGGCATGGACAATTGCGTGCCCTGGGAATAAAACATCGGATAAGACCATAGGAGACAACCATGAAATGTCCTGGACAAGACACCCAATACTGGACTGAAAATGCAATTTTTGAAACCGAGTGCCCTGAATGCGGGCATCCCATGGAATTTTTTAAAGATGATACAACCAGAACCTGTGCCAATTGCAAAAAGAAAATTGTAAATCCAAAAATGGATTTTGGTTGTGCTTCCTATTGTCAATTTGCAGAGCAATGTCTTGGCACCCTTCCTGAAGAATTTATAGGAAGCAGGGAAGACTTATTAAAAGATCGTGTTGGAGTGGAAATGAAAAGATATTTTGGCACGGATTTTAAAAGAACAGGTCATGCAGCAAAAGTTGCCAATTTTGCCGACAAAATTGGCAAAGGCGAAAAAGCAAACATGGCTGTTGTGATGTGTGCTGCCTATCTCCACGATATCGGTATTAAAAATGCTGAAAAAAAATATAAGTCTTCTGCTGCCAAATATCAGGAAATAGAAGGTCCGCCTGTTGCAAAAAAAATCCTTGAAAAATTAGGGGCAAAAAAAGAATTAATTGATGAAGTCTGCGACATAATATCCCATCATCACCATCCAGAGAATGATGAAACCATAAATTTCAAATGTTTATATGATGCAGATATGATTACAAATATGGCAGATTGTGACGGCAAAAAAGCTCTGGATAGCAAAAAATTTGAACAAAAACTTGATAGAATACTTATGACCCCTTCAGGGAAAAAGCTTGCAAAACAAGTCTTAATGGAGAAAAAATAAAATGAAAAGAAAAATAATTGAAATTGATGAAAACCTTTGCGATGGCTGTGGCAATTGTGTACTTGCGTGTGCTGAAGGAGCCATCCAAATCATTGACGGCAAGGCAAAAGTTATTGCAGATAAATATTGTGACGGTCTTGGCGCATGTATTGGCGACTGTCCCCAGGATGCCTTAAAAATCATTGAAAGAGAAGCAGATGAATTTGATGAAAAAGCTGTTGAAGAAATGCTTAAAGATAGCAAGTCAAATAGTGTTGAGACAGGCACACTTGCCTGTGGCTGCCCTTCAAGTGTAATCCAGACCTTTCCCATGGCAAAAGGTTCCTGTGAAGAAGCAAATAAGCCTGTGACGCAGTCCAATACAGAATCCAGCCTTGGTCATTGGCCTGTTCAGATAAAACTTGTCCCTGTGGGAGCACCATTTCTTAAAAACGCCGACCTTCTGGTAACAGCAGATTGCGTGCCTGTTGCCTATCCTTCTTTTCATGCTGATTTTTTAAAAAATAAAGTTGTAATGCTTGGTTGCCCTAAATTTGACAATGCAGATGAATATGTTGAAAAATTTGCCGAAATATTTAGAACTGCTGATTTAAAAAGCATTACAATTCTTATCATGGAAGTTCCATGCTGTTCTGCCATGCCTGTAATAGTTCAAAAAGCCATTGATCTTTCAGGAAAAGATATACCAACAAAAAAAATAGTCATAAGTTCCCAAGGTGAAATCCTTTCATGAAATGGTCAATTGATGCAGATCATGCCATAAAGAAAGTTCCTTTTTTTGTTAGAAAAAAAGTCAGGCAAAAAGTTGAAAATTATGTTAAAGAAAAGGGGAAAAAATCTGTTGAGCTTTCTGATGTAGATGATCTTAGGAAAAAATTTTTATCTAAAGGCGGAATGGAAAAAGAAATCAAAGGATATGAAGTTGCAACCTGTTTTGGAGGTTCAACATGCCCCAATTCTGCAAATTCATGTGCAGAACTTGCAGAAGAGATTGAAAAAATATTTAAAAAAGCTGATATACTTGGATTCTTAAAAAAAACCGTACCAGCTGATCTAAAATTCCATCACGAATTCAAAGTGTCACTATCTGATTGCCCCAATGCATGCTCAAGGGTTCAAATTGCTGACATTGGCATAATTGGGGCGGCTATACCAGCGCTTTCAAAGGAAACATGCCTTTTGTGTAACGCCTGTGTTGAAATATGCAATGAAAATGCTATCAGGCTTGATGAAAAAAAGGTATGCCCGATTATTAATTATGATCTATGTCTTATGTGTGGTCAATGTGCAGACACGTGCCCAAGTAAAACAATAATCAATCAGACTAAAGGATTTAGAGTAATGCTTGCAGGAAGGCTTGGACGTCATCCAAGGCTTGCCATGGAAATCCCCGGGATTAAGACCCATTCCCAAGTAATTGAAATTGTAAAAAATTGCATTAAATTTTATAAAAAACATTCAAATAATGGAACAAGATTTTCCAATCTTCTTACATCAATCGATCAAATCAATTGATAATATTATTTTTTTTTAAGGTATAAAAGGACACCTGCAATAAAGCTTACAGCTCCACCTATATAAAATTTCATGACTGCATCAGTATGGGAACCTGTAATATTAAAATTCAATTGTGAAATAAAAGAACCTGATTTATGATTTCCCCATAGCATAAGACCTATTCCCACAATTATTAATACTATACCTAATAATTCCACTCCCATTGATGATTTTTTTGCCATAATAGATATTAGTCTCCAATAATTTTATTAGTAATAGTCTGACCGTCTCATAAAAGTTTTATGCTATGGGAGTCATATTGAACAACCATACCCTGCCTTAGTTTCATCCGTTTTCGTGTTTCAATTTTACCATCCACCATAATCTTCTCATCTTCCACAAGCATTTTTGCCTGCCCCCCTGTGCTGCACAAACCGCTTGCTTTAAGGAGTTTGATAAGCTCAATATATTCACCTGAAATGCTAAATGTCTGATCCATTGGTGTTTTCCCATATCTATTTTATAAAAATTAAAAAGATATCATCTTTGTATTTTTTTTGATACTAATTTTATTTAAGCTAAACAGATAAGAGGACAAATTAGAATGCGCAAACATAATGGAAAACAATTATATGGAATTCAAAGGATAATAACAAACCTGAGAATGGGTTTAAACAAAGAACTAAAAAATTTATCCATTAAACAAAAATTAGCCATGAATTATGTATCAAAGCAAAGTAAACTTACAAAACTTAATGGCAGAATCTATACCAACACATTTACACCATATTTTCCATCCCATGCCTATGACCGTTTTCTCAAAGGAGTTGTAAAAGTCAGTTCAGGAACTCCATTCCCCATTGTAACAAATTTTGCAATAACCCCTCAATGCCCTTGTAATTGCTGGCATTGTTCTTTTTCCGACCGCTCAAAAAAAGACATTCTCTCGTTTGACGATCTTAAAAAAGCCATTGCCCAGGTACAGGATCTTGGTACAAGCGTGATCGGGCTTACAGGAGGAGAGCCTCTTTTGCGCGATGACCTTGAAGATATCATAGCCTGTATTGATAAACGATCCATGCCTATTATGTTTACAACCGGATATAAACTTACAAAAGAACGGGTTAAAAAATTAAAAAAAGCAGGGCTTGAAATACCTGTAATCAGCCTTGATCATTATAAAGAAGAAATCCATGATAAAGGCCGCAGAAAAAAGGGGATTTTTAAATATGCATTAAATGCAATCAAATTATTTCAGGATCAAGGGTTTTATGTTGCAGTTTCCTTTGTGCCTGACAAACCTCTTGTAAGCGACAAAAAGGAAATTTTCAAAATAATAGATTTTTTTAAAGACCTTGGGATCAATGATATGAGGCTTACTTCTCCAATTTTAAGTGGCAGGCTTACAAGCAGACCTGAAGAAAAACTAAGTTTGGAAAACATAGAAACTATTTTTGAAATTCAAAAAAAATGTACTAAAACCAAAGGGTTCCCAGGTGTATTTGCCTATGATTTTTTTGAAAGTGAAAAATACTATGGCTGTGGTGCGGGGTTTAATTATATGTTTATTGATTCTCAGGGTAATGTCTGCCCCTGTGATTTTACCATGATGTCTTTTGGGAATATTCTTGAAAAACCTGTCAAAAAAATCTGGGAAGAAACCTGTCAACATTTTTGTATTCCCGGTCCATCATGTTATGCCAATATCAGTAATGATATAGTTTTCTTAAAAAAACCCAAAGAATGGCCTTTAAACAAACAGGCAACCATTGAAGTATTAAATAAATGCCCATCCTATAATATTAAAAGGTTGCCTGAATTTTATAAACGCATGGGATTCCCTGTAAAAAAATGTTAAAAAACAGCTATCCCTGCTGATAATCAGCAGGGATATAATAAATTAACAAATTCTACAAAGGTTTACTTTAAAAAGTAAAAACCTTTGAGTCTGTAGATAAGTCAATTAATTTAGGTGCTCCTGCAAATTGTGCAGTCTCAATAATATCGTCTTCGCCAACCTGGCGATTCTTTGCACATGGGATTCAAACAAATATGGGCACCTTGTTTTCCACAAGATAAGAGAAATAATCATTTGCCTGATCCCCGGTCGGGGTTTTAATATGATCGGTCATGCCTGGTTTTGCAAGAACAACTGCATCATCTGTTAAAAAAACATTAACATCATTTCCTTTTTCCTTGGCAACTTTTGCAAGTTGAAAAATTCTGGTTACACGAGTTGGATCTTCCAGACCACGTGTGAGAACAAATAAAAATTTTTCCATAACAACTCCTGTTTGATATAGTTAATAAAGTCCGCGTATTCTCGGATCACCTTTTCTCAGGTTCACCCAGATAACAGCAGTCACCTTCCATTGTTTATCATTGATTTTTCTTGGGCATGTTACATAGCCTCCGCAATAATGACCATCCACCAGACAATAAAAAAATGTTTCCCCCATTTTATATGGAGTTTCAGACTGATCTTTGGGGATAATTAATGAATTTTTATATCCGGTTTCCGGCACCCTTCCCCACATGGAATACGCAATTCTTCTAAATCTATTTCCTGTCCGCCATCCCATGGGTGGGATATATTCTTTGACGCCGCCATTGGCAGTGGAAAAATCAAGCACAATATCCATAACATTACCATTGGCATCTTGTCTGGATTTTAGCATAATATAGGGGAGAAAAGGAATATTTTGCCTTTTCAGCCACTTTAGAGGCATATGAGCACTTCGATATTTCGGATGTATTGCAATCACCTGGGTTAAATTTTTACCAGGTGTTGTTAATACACCTTGATATTTTATCATTTTTAAATTTTTGTCTCTTTTTGCAAGGGTTATATTAAGCTTATGAAATAGACTTAATATACTGGTGTGCTCAATATTTCCAAGAAATGCCTCCACATTTTTCCCAACTACCACTTCAGCACGTTCAAAGCCTTTTGCACTAATAATGATATTGTCTTCGCCAAGGATTATAAATACAAAATTATTTCCAAGTGACAATGGGTTTTTCCCAAAACCAAACAATCTGTCAACACTGACAGAGACATGACCGATTTTTTGCCCGGAATGCCCCGCAACATGCAGAAAAACAAAACGAGGGGGTACAAATATGACAAAACCTATAATAATCACAAAGCTCGATATCCCAACAGCTTTTAATGCATTAAAAAACAATTGTTTTGCCATTATTTCAAACCTGCTTTCTCAGTCTCTGCTCCATGGGCAATTAAAAACTCCTGAACATCCTGTATCTTATATCGTTTTGCTTTTGTCAAAGGGGTTTCTCCTGTCTTATCAAGGGCATTGATGTCCGCTCCAAGACTGAGAAGATTTCCCATGGCGTTAATAGGATCAATGCATGATTTACATCGGGCATAAACATGCAAAGGCGTTGAACCATAAAAATTCTTTGCATTAACATCTCCTCCCAGCGCAACCACTTTTTTTAATTTTTCCAAATCATGTGCAAACCGCCCTGGTATTGTCATTGACCCAAAGCTCCTGCTTTTAAATGGTCTGTTAATATCAGCCCCTGCTGATATCAAAGCATTTACTAAAAGGTCATCGCCATTCTTAACTGCCTTGTATAATTCTTCTCCTATATCAATGGTGCCCATGGTTTTATGTTTTAATTTTTTACCATAAAGCGGTCTTAAATCTAACCCTGTACGACTCAATAATTTAATAGTTATTTTATCATGAAGCCTGCCTGCTTCAATCAGGGCGGTCAATCCATTAATGCCATCAATATTTGCCGGAGGATTATTGAAAATCAGGCGTTCTGCCAACTCAGGCTGCTCAAAATCAATGGCAAGGATCAATGGAGAACGATTATAGGATTTTTCTTTAAGATTAGGATCAGCTCCTGCTTTAAGCAGATAATCAACCAGATCATAATCACCAAATTCCAATGCCCAATGCAGTGCTGTTGCTTTTTGCATAAAAGCATTAATCGGCGCACCTGCTTTAATTAATAATTGTACTATTTCAAATATTGCGACCTTATCTCTTTTCTTTTTATACTTGTTTTTCTTTGTACTTCGATAGGGAAGTGAATAACCACCTCCGGCAATGGTCAAAGCGATAATCCCTGCACCCGCCCCCCTATCAGATAAAAGATCAGCTCCATAGTCAAGCAATAATTTTACCATTGGAACATCTAAATTCATGGATGCTAATGCCAGAGGATACAAGGTCAAACGCCCATGCCTTGCACATGAACAATCAGGATTTATTCCTGAGGATAACAATTGTTCACATATCTGATAATTGCCCTTTAACAATGAATATTGCAATGGAGAATATGGTCTGTATTTATGATTCCATTTAAAGCAATAGGACAGATCTACTCCTGAGTTTATTATCTTTTTCACAGCATTTGAATTTTTTTGTTCAATGGCATGGTATAAATCAAATTCTTTATGATGCTGAACCTGCTCAACCTTTACCCTTATTGTTTTTTTAAACGAGGAAAAAATTCCAGACCAGGCTATAAAAAATAAAACAAGACCACCAAAATAAATATATATCCAGCTATTACGTTTATGGTGTCGGGTCATTACTGCTGCTATGAGAGCTGCCATACCTAAAACAAAATGAATTAAGCCCACAAGAGTCATGGGAATAATAAGATACAAAGCTTCCATACCCGAAGGTTTATTAATTATCAAAAAGCACAGGATACCAAAGGAAATCATGCAAATAAAAGTAAATATATCTGCCTTGTTTTGAATTTTTTTTAATTTTTCTTTATCCATCATTGTCCATTATCCTGATACCTTAATTAATCTTTTTCAAATACCTTTTTTGTATTGAACATTTGTAAAAGGATAAATTGCCTGCTCAAGTTCCTGTTTTGCATTTGAGCCTCCCTTTAAAAAATTATCAAAAAGCTTTATTATTGCAATTTTATCACAGTTCACATTAGTTTCTGTGTTTATATCTCTTAAGTCAATACAAAATTTTGAAAAACTGCCCGGGAAATCACCAAGAATATCAGTATTCAAATAATTATGACTATTATAAATACAATGGTAATTGCCTTTGGTTTTTTTAAGATAAAGAGTATTGCCTTTCAAATCACTAATGGATGCTGATTTATTGCAGGTTTGAATACATTTTTCGTCAATTAATTGTTTTTTACACCCTGTAACCTGGTGGAACAGGCATTGCCTGGTCGTCATAAGTAGAACAGGATGATAAATACTATAATATAATTTAAAATCATCAGGGCAGATAATTTTTCTAATCTGTTTTTTACTTATTTCGTTGGAAATAAATCCGCCTTTGCAATCAAATTTTTCTTTAAGGCATAACAGACCATAAGAATTTATCAAATTAAGGTAAGGTCCTGCTATCCAGTTTATCCCCATTTTCCAGGCTTCATGGGCAATGCCTGTATTATTCGTTATTATGAGTTCAGGGTTTAATTTTTTAAGGATATTTATTCCGGCATAATAATTTTCTCCAAGCAAGATACTTGGAAACCATGGAATTATTTTTTTATTTTCTAAAAAAATATCTATGAATTTATTGCCTTTATCCTTAAAACAATTAGGCAGTTCAAATATAATATCTCCGGAGACTTTATTGCACAGGTTTATATCCTTTTTTGAAGAAATTAAAACGCAAAGTTCAGGGTTTTTATTTAATGAATTTTGTTTTCTAATTACAGGCACTTTAATTGGATCAATAATTTTTTTTGAACCATTTAAAATAAATAAAATTCTTTTTTTTATTAAAGTAAATTCCTGAAAAGGTATAAAAAGATCTTTTCCAAGGTCTTTGATCACTAATTGTTTTATATAATATTCTGTATTGTTTAAGGATTTAAGCCTTTTTAATAAATTATCACAGCTAAATTCCTGAAATGTACTCTGTTTGTTTTTCATTACAAGGTTAAGTTCAGATTTAACAACAAATGAAGTCACAGGGGTTTTAACAATCACTTGAAAAGGACTGTCAAGTTTTCCTGAAATATTTATAATTAATGGTATTTTATCAATACTTAATTGCTGGATCTTCTTTTTGACATTAGCTATAATATTGTCTTTTTCTTTATAATATTCCTGTTTTTCCTGTAATAATTTTTTATTTTCCGATTTATCATCAATGCCGGCAAATCGTTTAATCGAATTATCCCTGGGGTTATCAATAAACATATCTTTATTTATATTACCCATGAGATATCCATTGGAAAAACTTCTATTAAAAACCTTATACAATTGTTTATCATCATAAAGAGGTTTATTCTGTTCAAGAATACTTATAAGCTGATTTTTATAACAATCGACCACAGTATATACATAATCAAAATTTTTTATCCTTCCTTCAATCTTCAGGGAGTCTACCTCTGCATCGATCAAGTCCTGTAAATTTGAATATGCTGAATTATCTTTAAGATTAAGTGGGAAATTTTTATTTTCAGAACTTGGTAAATATCTGTCTCTGCATGGCTGGCTGCACCTGCCGCGATTACCTGATTTCCCACTGAGAAATGAACTCATATAGCAGATACCTGAAAAACCAATACAATAGGAACCATGGACAAAAACTTCAGCTGCAATATTGTTTTCGTGGCAGTTTATGGTTAAATCTCTTATTTCGTTGATATTCAGTTCCCGTGACAGATTAACTCTGGTGCAATTCAGTTTGGACAAAAATTTTACCTGCCCCGGGTTATGGGTTGTAACCTGGGTAGATGCATGTATTTTAAAATCTTTAAAATATTCAGATAATAAATAAAACAAGCCTAAATCCTGAACAATAAGCCCATCAATCTTTGTATTAACAAGCCTGTTCAGCAGATTGATCAGAGTTGGAAATTCTTCCGGGATAATGATTATATTTAAAGTTAAAAAAACTTTACAATTATATTGACGGGCAAGATTCAAAATCCCGTTTAAATTTTCAAATTCTATATTTTCTGCCCGATTTCTGGCATTAAAATTATTTAACCCGCAATAAACTGCATCTGCTCCTGCCACGATTGCAGCTTTTATGGAATCAATATCTCCGCCAGGCGCTAAAAGTTCAATCTCTTTAGGATAGACCATAATTTAACTCATGCATCTATGACTATGAATTTCTATCCACAGGACAGGCAAATCTGAATATAGTGCCGTTTTCAAAGGATGTTGTAAAGTCTACATCTCCTCCAAGAATCTGTTCGCCAAATAATTTCATGGAAAAAGTACCAATCCCTCTTCCTAATTGTTTTTTTGTACTGAAATTACGTTGAAAAATCCTCAGAGCTGTTTTTTCAGGTATCTGCCCCTGGTTCCATACATAAAAAATAAGGGAGTCATCTACCAGATCAAACCATATCTTTATTTCACCATTATCATTTGTTGCTTCCAGGGCATTGATAACCATGTTGCATAACACACGCAGCAATAAAGAGATATCTGTTTTTATAAATATTTTCGGATAGTCTTCGGAAATATTTATAGTTTTCTTAATAGCTGCAGGATGATTAATAAAAAGGCGCTGTAGTTCTTCAATGATTTGCTCTGTTTTGATTGTAACCCAGAAAGGCTGATAATCATAGAATTCACTCTTGGATAAACAACGTTGAATACTGATTTCATTCACAAGATGTTTAGATGTATGATAAATAGTATCAGCCAGGCTTGAAGGTTCTTCTTCGCAAAGCAACTCACTTGTTCCAAGTAATATGCTTAACAAATTATTCACATCATGGAAAAAAGTTCTTTCAAGGGCTGTCTGTTGATACTGCCGCGTAATATCCTGAAGAAATAATAAAAGGAATTTATTATCATTGATATTCATAGGATGAGCTCGAATAAGTAAAACTATATCTATTGTTTTGTTTGCTTTTTTAGCTGATATAATACAAGTTCTTTCAACAGGGTTATCTTGTTTTAAACTTAAAACCATTGCAATGGCAGCACCACAGGAAGAACAAAATTTACTTGTTCCGCAGCCTCCAGGTTCCTCGTCAGCATGTACACAATTTAATGCTTCTCCAGGGCGCAATCCCAATAATGTTGCAGACTCCTTTACACCCAGCATTTGAAAAAAAGAATCATTAAAAGCAAGGATTTGCCTATTTTGGTCAACAATAACTATCTCTCCATTAACTAAATGAAGTAAGCCTGAGAGGACAGGATGGTTGGTAACAATATCAATTTCTTTAACAAGCTCTTTGCCGCTTGTCCTTTGGGCAGAGGCAAAATATGTACTCATAGTTTCACACCTCGCTTAAAAATTGATTTTATCATAGACCAGAGAAACATATTATTCAAGAGATTTTAACCCATATAGTTCCTCCAGATATTGTTTTCAATGAAAAAAATTAAAAATATCCCCTGATTTAATTAAAATTCTAATTTTTATTTTCTTAAGGCACAATTTTTGCTACATTATTTCTCAGGTTTTATAAGGCAACTTTAAACTAAAAAAAGGGAATGAAAATGAACATTGATCAGCTTATTACATTAATAACAAACTTGGCAACGGCATACTCAATAAAAATTATTGCAGCTATCCTTATTTTTCTTATTGGAAAATGGATATCAAAAAAGATTTCAAAATTGATTATAAAACTTATTGAAAAAAACAATGTGGATATAACACTTGTACAATTTCTCGATAATATCATTTATTATTCTCTATTGGTTGTTGTAATCATTGCAGCGGCAGGACAATTAGGCATTAATACAACCTCTTTTCTTACCATTGTGGGAGCAGCCGGGCTTGCCATCGGGCTTGCATTAAAAGATTCTTTATCGAATTTTGCTTCCGGCGTAATGCTGATCCTGTTTAGACCATATAAAATTGGAGATTTTATCTCCACAGCAGGCATCTCAGGAAATGTAATTGATATTGCAATGTTTAATACTATCTTGAACACACCTGATAACCAAAAAGTAATTATTCCAAATTCTAAAATCACCAGTGATGTTATCACAAATGTCACTGCTAATAAGACCCGAAGAATCGATCTTGTTATTGGCATTGGATATGATGATGATATAAAAAAAGCAAAAGATATACTTGAAACAATCATGAAAGAAGAGGCAAAAGTCCTTGAGACACCTGCATATAAGATAGCAGTATCTGAACTTGCGGACAGCAGTGTAAATTTTGTGGTCAGACCCTGGGTTAAAACAGGTGACTATTGGAATGTTTATTTTGATTTGACCGAAAAAATTAAAATAGCATTTGATAAAGAAGGAATTAGTATCCCGTATCCACAACAGGATATCCATTTATACAATCAAAATACCAAATCATAATTATCAGACCATAAAAAACCCCTGATCAGATAATTTCCTGTCAGGGGTTTTTGGGGTGATAATTTAAGCTGCAAATACTTAGGAATAAATAAAATTATGCCATATTATCTGCCACCAATTCTGCTATGTCTTTTGTTTTAATGTCTTCTTCCTTACCAAGTTCTTTCATGCCGTCTTCAATCATGGTAAGGCAAAACGGACAGCTTACCGCGACCATTGAAGCTTTTTTATCCACTATCTGCTCGGCTCGTTCAAGGTTTATTCTTTTGCCTATTGACTCTTCAAGCCACATTCTTCCGCCGCCTGCTCCACAGCAGAAACTTTCCTTGCCATGTCTGTCAAGTTCAGTTAGACCCTGTTTTGATACGGAATTTAGCAATGACCTTGGCTGGTCATAAATTTTATTATATCTGCCTAAATAGCATGGATCATGAAAGGTTAAACAGCCTTCAAGGGATTTATTTAATGTAATCTTTCCTGATTTTACAAGTTCCTGGATAAACTCTGTATGGTGAATTACTTCATAATTTCCACCCATCTGGGAATAATCATGCTTAAGTGTGTTCAAACAATGGGGACATGCAGCAATTATCTTTTTTACCTTGTAATTGTTCAAAGTTGCAATATTTTCTTCTGCCATCATCTGAAACAGCATTTCATTGCCCACTTTTCTTGCAAAATCTCCTGTACATTTTTCTTCTGTACCAAGTATTGCAAAGCTGATATCAGCTTTTTGCAAAATTTTCACAAGACTTGTGGAAACCTTTTTGGTTCTGTCATCAAAAGATCCTGCACACCCGATCCAGAGCAGATAATCAACATTGGAATCTTCTGCCATTGTCTTGACATTTAAGCCTTCTGCCCAGTCAGCACGTTTGTCATATCCTATTCCCCATGGGTTGCCGTTTCGTTCAAGCCCTTTTAAGGCAACATTAAGCTCTTTGGGATAGGCTTCTGCCATTAATGTCTGTCCCTGTCTCAGGGCTATTATACGTGGTACATGCTCAATGGTTACAGGACAGACCTGTTCACAGGCACGACAGGTTGTGCATGCCCAGAGTGTATCTTCTGTAATAATATCTCCAACCAGGGTTTTCTCACTGTTCAGCTCAACCATTTTTTCTTTTATGGCTTCTGTCTCTTTTGGGTCACCATCTTGTTTAATGCTTGCACCAAGGGCTTTTCTCTTGATGATATTATTGGTATTCTTAAAGAGTTCTGCTTTTAAATCATCATTAAATTCATTTAAGCTCAATGGCTTATCTGTAAGATACGCAGGGCATACATCCTTGCACCGCCCGCATTCGGTACAGGTATAAAGATCAAGTCCCTGTTTCCAGTCAAGCTGATGAATATGATTAATACCCAATGATTCATCTTCCCAGGCAGCTTCATCTTCTAGGTCCAGAACCTTTGTTTTTTCATGGGGATAGCCAAGACTTTTTAAAAACACATTAGGAAGTGCTGTAATTACATGAAAATGTTTGCCCAATGGTAAAAAATTAAGAAATACCAATTGGGTTGTAATATGGGTCCAGAACATCAGGGTCATTATAAGGCTTGTGGTGTCAGCGCTTAATGAGGAAATCAAAGACCCTGCCCCCACAGAAATCGGTGTCCAGATAAACTCGGAACCATATTGGGGATTATTAAAAAAATGAAGATGCTCAGGATTATTGTATAGTGTAATCAGATTATATCTTGCACCATCCACTAAAAGATCTGAAATCATCAATATTACAATCATTGCAAGAACAAAATATGCTTCCCAGGTATTGTGCAGTCTTGAAGGTTTTAAAACTGCACGGCGGAATATGGCAAAACCTGCCATGACAAGCACAATGCCTTCCATAATATCTTTTATTGCAAGATATGAATACCCGATTATGGAATCATGACCAAAAATCGGAAGCTGGAAACCTTTGACAAAACCTTCTCCGTAAAGGGTCAGACTGCGGATCAAAAGAACGCAGAATCCCCAGAAGATAAAAGCATGCATTATACCTGCAATCCATTCTCTTTTTCTTCCCACAAGGCGTTTTTGACCAATTGCCAGAACCACCATATTTTTAAGACGTTCCGGGATATTATTAAACCTGTTAACAGGTTCTAAAGCCAATAGCAATCGAATTTTAAAATACATTGTGCGGCAAAAAATTCCTAAGCCTGCAATAAGCAATATGGACATCAAAAGGGGATTCATAATTTACTAACCTCTAATTTTTTTAATTTCCTGTTTGAGAATAGGAACAACCTCAAACAAATCTCCAACAATACCGTAATCAGCAACATTAAAAATCGGTGCTTCAGGGTCTTTATTTACAGCAACAATAACTTTGGAGCCGTTCATTCCTGCAAGGTGCTGGATTGCTCCTGAGATACCAATGGCAAAATAAATAGTTGGAGCTACAATTTTTCCTGTCTGACCTACCTGTTTGTTGTGGGGCATTAAACCTGCATCAATAAGGGCACGGGAAGAACCAAACCCTGCTTCAAGGTCTGTTGCAAGTTCTTTAACAAGGTCAATTCCTGCCTGATCCTTGGCACCACGACCAACAGATACAACAATATTTGCATCGGCAAGATCAATTTCATCACCTGCTTCTGAAATAATTTCTTTTATAACAGCTTTAAGATCAGTTTCAGGAGCAGATAATTTAACTATATTTTCTGTGCCTGTCACGCTTTCATCTGCTTCAAAAGCGCCTGCTCTTACCACGGCAACAAGTTTATCAGTATTGACTTTAACGCGCTGGATCAATTTATTTGCCGTAGCAGGTCTTGTAATATTAATCTGACCATTATCCAGATTAATATCTGTAATATCTGTGGCACAGGCAATGTTTAGCTGGGCTGCAACTCTTGGTGCAACAGCCTTGCCTGTTTCTGAAAAACCAAAAAGGACAAGATCTGCTTCAAATTGTTTTGCAGCATCAACAACACATGAAGCAAAAGGTCCTGCTGAAAACAATTCAAGGCTTGCATCATCTGCAATATATTGTGTATCAGAACCTGCCTTGGCAAGATCTGATGCCAGAGATTCAATGTTTGAGCCGACAGCTGCAACAGCAGTTTCTGCGCCCAATGCCCTGGCTTTTGATAATAGTTCGGCTGTGCTGCCTTTTAGCACACCTTGTTTGATATCTGCGATTACAAGTATTTTAGTCATAATATTGTTTCCTTCAATAAATTTTTAAGTATAGGTGGCAAGTATTATAAAGCTTTGGCTTCATTTACAAGAAGACCCACAACCTCTGCTGTAATTTCTGCAGGGTCGCCTTCAAATTTTCTACCGGACTTTCGTGCCTCAGGCTGCATATATTCAACAACTTCAGATTGCAAAGAGCCACCGCCCAATTCATCAAGGGAAGTACCAAGCCCGCCCAAATCCATTGTTTCAACCTTTTTCTTTTTTGCCATCATAATACCACGCATGGCAGGAAGGCGAGGTTCATTAATGCTATCACTCACTGTGATTACTGCAGGCAGGCTGAGTTCCAAGACTTCTGTGCCGGCATCACCAAGTCTTGATACTTTAAGTTTAGCATCATCAACAACTTCAATATTAACAACATTACTTACACATGGCAGCCCTAAAAGTTCTGCAAGGACAATCCCTGTCTGACCATTATCTGTATCCTGGGCCTGTTTTCCTGTAATAATAAGATCATACTCACCTTTTTCATATACCTTTTGCAAAACCTTTGCATAAATTAAGGAATCGGCATTTGCAAGGGAAGGATCATCAATAAGAATACCATTGTCAATTCCCATGGCATAACATTTTTTGATCATATCAATATTATCTTCTGTTCCTATGCTGACAAGTGTTGTTTCTGCACCATTATTTTCCTTAAGCTGAACAGAAGCTTCCACTGCATTTTCATCCCAGGCATTAATAACATATTGCAGCCCGTCTTCAACAATGGCACCGCCTTCAACGTGGATATTTAATTCCACATCAACTACTTTTTTTACTGTTGTGAGAATTTTCAAATTATCCTCCTAAATTATTGGGTTATTTTAAATTATACGATCTTTACTTGAACAAATTAATAATTGCGATCCTTTTCCAGGACATACAAGGGTCATATTAAGAGCTTTTCCCATTTTTACTGCAAGAAAAGTAGGTCTTGAATGACTGATCATTATTGGCAGATGCGCCCTTGCTGCCTTTTGAATCAATTCATAACTTATTCTTGAAGAAAGCACAAGCACGCTTGCTTTTCCAAGTTTTTTATTCATAAACGCCTTGCCAATTGCCTTGTCAAGGGCATTATGACGTCCCACATCTTCGGCAAATGATATCTTATCAAGCTTATCATCCAGTATTAATGCGGCATGGGACCCTCTTGTTGTCTTGTAATAATTCTGATTTTCAGAAAGTTTATTAATACAATCATATATATTATCAACCTTGATTGTAAATTTATTTTCAGAAGGGGTAAGTATCTGGTATATGTCCTTAACCATTTCTTTGCCGCAAATACCGCAGCTGGTCTGGCTTACAAAACTTTTTCGATCAAGGATATCATGAACTTTTTCTTGCCTTTTGTCCTTGATATAAATATCAATCACATTAGGATCATCATCTTTACAATATCCAATACTTGCAAAATCATCTGGAGAGTCAACTATACCCTCACCAAGGCAGAAACCTGCTGCATGGAAGATTTCCTCACCGGGAGTTCTCATGATCACTGAATAGGGCTTTGAATTAATGCGGATTAAAAGGGGTTCTTCTCCTATAAGTTCAAGGGGAAAAGATTCAAACTCACCTTTTTTATATCGAATTACTATATCATGTTCAGTATTCTTTCCAGCACTCAAATTTTCCCATTCCTTATGATTCAGACTCTGAAGAAGGAAATGCAAGAGATTCAGTTAAAACAAAGGCAGCCTGGAGATAGGATGTGGGGCAAAGAGGAAAACATTCTTTGCAGTCATTACATTCCACAGCTGCTATTTCAGGAATAAAACTTATCTCTTTATTAATCCCTCTGTCAACAAATCCAATGGCGTTTTTCTTTTTTACCTCAGCACAATACCTTACGCATAAACCGCAATGGATGCAAAACGAAGCATCCCTTTCATAACGGTTTGGCTCAGCATTATATTCCTTTGCATATTCTTTTAGTTTCGGTGCATCAGGAGCATGCGCCATTAATAATTCAATAATGGTTTTCCTGATTCTGTCCACTTTTTCAGATCTTGTTCTGACTATTATATTTTCCTCTACCGGGTACACGCAGGACACAACAAGTTTTGTCCAGCCCTTGACTTCTACTTCTACTATGCAGAGTCTGCATCCGCCAAAAGGTTCAAGCTTTTCATGGTGACAAAGTGTTGGTATGAATATGCCCGCATTTTGAGCTGCCTCAAGAAGGGTCATGCCTTTTTCTGCTTTTACTTCTTTTCCGTCAATCTCTAATTTGATTTCACTCATTTTTTCTTACTCTCTTTTGGGCTTTTCTTTTTGATTATTGTTCTTTTTTCCTGCGGCACAGGATCAGGAACAGGTTCTCCTGATAATTTTGTCACAGAACTGAACTTGGATGGACAAACCTCAAAACAGGTTCCGCATTTTGTACATTTATCCTGGTCAATGATGTGAATAATTTTCTTATCTCCATCAATGGCATCAGCCGGACATTTTTTACGGCACATTCCGCAGCCCTGGCATTTGTCAGGATCAATATAAAAAGAAATAAGTTCCTTACAAGACAATGCAGGACATCTTTTCTCATTAATATGTGCCTCATATTCTTCCCTGAAATATTTAAGTGTGCTCAAAAAAGGATTGGGAGCACTCTTGCCAAGGGCACAAAGCGATGCTTCAACTGCTGTTTCTGCAAGTTCTTCAAGCAGTTCAATATCTCCTTTTTTACCTTTGCCCTGGGTGATATTTGTCAAAATTCTGTGCATCTGGCGAAGACCTTCGCGGCAGGGAACACATTTTCCACAGGATTCTTCAGTTAAGAAATTGATAAAATATCTTGCAACATCAACCATACAGGTATCTTCATCAAGGACAATCATACCGCCTGATCCCATCATGGAACCTGCCTTGGTAAGCTCGTCAAACCCTACTTCAAGATCCAGCAGGTTCTCAGGAATACATCCGCCTGAAGGGCCTCCGGTCTGAACAGCCTTAAATTTCTTGCCATTGGGAATGCCGCCGCCAATCTTATAGATTATATCGTGCAAGGTCATGCCCATGGGCACTTCCACAAGTCCTGTATTACATATTTTACCAACCAGGGAAAAAATCTTTGTGCCTTTACTGCTCTCGGTTCCAACCTTTGTAAACCAGTCAGCACCATTATTGATAATCAAAGGTACATTTGCCCAGGTCTCAACATTATTTAAAACACTTGGTCTGTTCCAAAGACCTTTTATATTTGAACGGGTATATTTTGGTCTTGGCTCTCCAACTCTTCCTTCAAGGGAAGTCATAAGAGCAGTTGATTCACCACATACAAAAGCTCCTGCTCCCTGGTGAACAAACACCTTAAAATCAAAACCAGACCCCAGAATATTTTCACCAAGCAGTCCGTATTCTTCTGCCTGTTTAATGGCAAGGTTTATATTATCTACTGCAAGCGGGTATTCCTGGCGTACATAAAAATAACCTTCATGGGAAGCAATGGCATAGCCTCCAATAATCAAACCTTCAAGGATTGAATGGGGATTACCTTCAAGAAGCGCTCTGTCCATGAATGCTCCGGGATCACCCTCATCAGCATTCACAATCACATATTTAATAGGCTCAGAAGCATTTCTGGAACCTTCCCATTTTCTGCCTGCCGGGAACCCTGCTCCTCCACGTCCTCTTAAATTAGATGTTTTAACTTCCTCTAATACTTCTATGTCAGTCATTTTGCCAAGGGCTTTTGCCAAAGCAGAATAACCCCCGTTTGCCAGATAATCATCAATGCTTTTTGAATCTATTTTGATATTATTGCAAAGCACTGTTCTCTGCTGGGTTTTATAAAAAGAAATATCAGACTCGTGTACAGCTCTTTCACCTGTAACAGGATCTTTAAATAAAAGACGTTCAACCACTTTGTTGTTCTTTATGGTTTGCTCGACTATCTCAGGGACATCGTCAGCCTTTACCTGAAGATAACAGATCTCTTCAGGATAAATAACCACAACAGGTCCCTGCTCGCAAAATCCGGGGCAGCCTGTGCCTTTGGTGTCAACTTTTGCGCCTAAACCCTGTTTTTCTATTTCTTTTTCAAATGCCTTTATAACCTCATCTGCTCCCGAAGCAACACATCCGGCACCAGCACACACTGAAATACAAGGATTATTCGGATCTCTTTTGGATAATACTTCCTGTCTGAAGCTCTCTAATTCTTCAGGCGAATTTAACCGCGCCATAATTTTCCCCTACTCATATAATTTTAAAACTTCTGATGTTTTAACCGGTGTCATTTTACCATGCACTTTACCATCTATTTCCACAACAGGACCTAGAGCACAGCAACCAAGGCAATTCACTGTTTCTAAAGAATATTTTAAATCAAGGTCAGTCTCGCCGGGCTTAATGCCGATTGCTTCTTCCACTGTATCTAAAATACGGGTTGCACCTCGGACATGGCAAGCTGTACCAACACAAAGGTGTACCTGGTGACGTCCCTTTGGAACCAGACTGAATGCTTTATAAAAAGTAACAATATGCTGAATTCGGTTAAGTGGAACTTCTAATCTTTCACTTACCCTTGCGATTACCTCTTTGGGCAGCCAATTATTTTCTTTCTGGATATCAAGTAAAATTTGAAGCAATGAACTTGCTTGTCCATTGTGCTTATCAATAATCTTATCTACTTTTTCAATTTCCATAACCTGTTTTCCTAATTCAAATTCTTTTTAAGCCAATGCATAACAATTGCTATCTGTGTCATATCTAACCAGTCCATGGCGTGATGAAGTAATCATATGCCTTGATACTTCCGATGGGTTCAAGTCAAGTTTGTCAGAAATATCACTTGTTGATAAAGGCTCTTTTTTAAGGAGCAGCATTATCTGGCTTATGGCAAGTTTATCTTCAAATAATTCATTAAATAATTTATCTATGTTTTCACTTTTAAAAAAGTCTTCATAGGCTTGTTTTGTTTTTTCAGGTACTCTTAAGCGTTCTCTTTCCACAAGCTTCATATAGGGAATAAGTCTTTGAAGGGATTCAAGCTTAAACTTTAAAGTTTTTGCATCCATGCCTTCGCTTTTACCAATGGGACCCAATTCCTTAATTTTATTGGTAAATTCATCAGTATATTCTGCAAGGAGATTACCGTCAGCTCCTGACATAAAACTGATCCTGAGTCTTTCAGGATTTAAACCTATATATCTCATCATGGTTTTAAAAATATAGGCAGTGCTTAATGCATCAAAATTACCATGGGTTGTATAATTGCATTCACCTAATTTACAGCCCCCGATAAAAACACCGTCCTGCCCTTTTAAAAAGGCTCTTACTATAAATTCAAAATCGATTCTACCGGAACACATAACTCTTATGAGCCTGATTTCATTTGAATATTGCAGTCTGGAAACTCCAGCCAGGTCAGCAGCACCATAAGCTCACCAATGGCATACAAAACCTAATATTCTCGGTTTAAATTCACCTGCACTCATTTGTTCCAACCTCCTTTATTCATACGTATCATTCTATGCTGCATCAATTTTCTCAAGAATATCTTTATCTGTAACAGCAGCATCAATCTGGCTTAAAAGTTCATCATCAGTAAAATGTTTTAATACAATGGCGTTTGTTGGGCATTTGGCATTACAAAGACCATCACCCTTGCAAAGAACAGGATTTACCCATGCTTTCTTACCCTTGGGTGTTTCTTTAAATTCTATGGCTCCATAATTACATGCTGTAATACAGGCTCCGCAGGATACACAATCGTTTTCCCTGACTTCGCAAACAGAACCTGATGCCACAACAGTATCTTTGGATAAAAGGGTTAATACCCTTCCTGCTGCACCATATGCCTGGTTAATTACTTCCTGTACATGTTTTGGATAATGGGCTGTGCCGCAAAGATAAACTCCGTCTGCTGCAAATTCAACAGGTTTAAGTTTTACATGGGCTTCTTTAAAAAACTCATCAGGACTTAAGGTAACCTTGAACTGGCTTGCAATCTGAGAAGTTGATTCTGCCGGAATAACAGCTGATGCAAGGGATACAATATCAGCATCAAGTTCAAGTTTCTGTCCCAATACATAATCCGGAACCGTAACCCTTAAAATTGATTTACCACCCTCTTCCATAGCCTCAACCACTGGTTTTTCCGTTGGTTCATAGCGTATGAACCTGACATCTTTTTCACAAGCTTCTCTATAATAGTCTTCTCTTAATCCATAGGTTCTCATGTCCCTGAAAAGAATATATATCTGCATATCAGGGTTTAATTTTTTAAGTTTTAAAGCATTTTTCACAGCATGGCTGCAGCATACCCTGGAACAATAATTTCTTTTTTCATCCCTGGAACCAACACATTGGATCATGACTAAGGTTTCAGCTTTGGTGACTTTTTCATTGCCCTTAGCAATTTCTTCACCTATTTCCATGTGGGTAAAAACCTGATCATTTTCTCCATACAAATATTCTTCAGGTTTATATTCTTCAGCACCTATTGCCACAACAGATGCACCATGTTTAATTTCTTTGACTCTTCCTTCTGTTTCAACAGTTGTAACAAAATTGCCCACATAGCCTGCAACATTTTTAATAATTGCTTCGTGGGAAACATGGATCAAAGAATTATCATAAACCTGTTTTATTAAATCATCCAGATATTTTTGTACATCCATGCCTTCTATGGTGGTCTCAAGCCTTCTTGCCATGCCGCCAAGGTCTTTTTCCTTTTCTATGAGCTCAACTTCATGGCCCTGTTTTGCAATGGAAAGGGCACATGTCATGCCGGCAACACCGCCGCCAACCACAAGCGCTGTTCTGTTAACAGGCAGATCAAACTCCTGCAAAGGTTCAAGATGAGCAGCTCGTGCAACTGCCATTCTGATAATATCCTGAGCCTTTTGGGTTGCTTCTTCTTTTTGTTTGGAATGAACCCATGAGCAATGTTCTCTGATATTTGCCATATCAAGGTAATATTGATTAAGCCCTGCTTCTCTTAAGGTATCTCTGAACAAAGGTTCAAGGGTTCTTGGAGAACATGCTGCAATAACTACTCTGTTAAGACCTTTTTCCTTTGCCTTTTCTGTTATTTCTCCTGCTGAATTTGTGGCACAGGAAAATAATTGTTCCTGGGCATACACAACATTGGGCAGGGTTTTAACATATTCAACAGTTGAAGGCACATTAACCACACTTGAAATATTTGCTCCGCAATGGCATACAAAAACACCGATTTTAGGTTCTTCCTGGGACACATCCCTTTCAGGAGGATAAATTCTCTCCTTTGCAAGATTGCCCCTTCTATAATCAAGGAGTTCACCGCATTGGGAGCCTGCCCCGCTTGCAGTGAATACTGATTCGGGAATATCTGTTGGACCCTGAAAAGCACCGCTTACAAAAATACCCGGTTGAGTAGTTAAAATAGGATTGGTATGATCTGGTTTTGCAAATCCATGGGAAGTTACTTCAATACCGAATTTATCTGCAATTTCTTTAAATTGTTTTGGAGGATTTAATCCCACAGACAAGACAACCATGTCAAATTCTTCCTGTTTTACACCATCATCAAAGGTCGAATATCTGACAGAAACATTCTTTGTCTCAGGGTTTTCGCCTGTTATGGATGCATAACTTCTTATGAATTCCACATTATCAAGTTGTTCTGTTCTCTGGAAATATCTTTCAAAATCCTTGCCAAATGATCGTATATCATTATGAAATATTGTACATTCTGTGTCTGGTTCATGATCTTTTGTCAAGATAACCTGCTTTTGGGTATAGGTACAACATACACCTGAGCAATAGCTGTTTTCTCCCTCAATCACACGCCTTGAGCCAACACATTGAATCCAGGCTATTTTTTTAGGATGCTTGTGATCGGAAGAACGCAGCACCTTACCCTCGTGGGGTCCTGTTGAAGACAATAATCTTTCATAATCCATACTTGTAACAACATTCTGATATTTGCCATAGCAATATTCTTCGTTCACTGACGGATCAAAGGGTTCAATGCCTGAAGCTAAAATTATCGACCCTATATTAATATCTGTTTTCTTAGGTGTTTGTGAAAAATCTATTGCCCCTGTTTTACACACACCTCTGCAGATGTCACATTTGTTTTCCTTAAGATACAAACAGGTATCTGCATCAACATAAGCAACAAGGGGGATTGCCTGGGAAAAATACACATGGATTGCCTTATTGTCTGATATATCCTGGTTAAAGGGATCAGGGTATTCCACAGGGCAGTATTCAACACAGGTGGTACAGCCAGTACATTTTTCTTCAATAATGTATCTTGGCTTTGTAACAAGAGTTGCTTTAAAATCTCCTGCCTTGCCTTCAACATAATCCACTTCAGTGAATGTCAAAACCTCAATATTTGGATGCCGGCCGACCTCGACCAGTTTAGGTGAAAGAATTCACATGGAGCAGTCATTAGTGGGAAATGTCTTGTCCAGCTGGGACATATGCCCGCCAATACTTGGTCCTTTCTCAATCAAGTAAACCTTAAAACCTGCAGTGGCAAGATCAAGAGAGGCCTGAATTCCACTTACCCCTCCACCAACAACCAATACATCTCCGAAATTTTCTTTTTCCACTTTAATTATGTCCTTTTTAAATACTAGAGCATATCATTGACAATTTCTGTAATATCTTTAACCTCTAAAATATCTTCAAATTCAAGATTAAGACGGCTTTCTTCAAAGTTTGTAATACAATAGGGACAGGCAGTAACCAATACTTCTGCCTTTACGTCCTTTGCCTGTTTTAATCTTAAATCGGAAAATCTTTCTTCCTTAGGTGTATCCATCCAGATTCTGCCGCCGCCGCCGCCGCAGCAAAGGCTTGCTTCCCGATTATCTATCATTTCCACAAGGTCTAAACCTGATATTTTGTTCAGAACCTGTCTTGGTTCATCATAAATCTTGTTATGCCTGCCAAGATAGCAGGGATCATGGTATGTTACTTTTTTTGCAAATTCCTTTGTAAGCTCAAGTCTTCCTTCCTGAATAAGCTCATATATATATTGGGAAGCATGCATGACTTCAAAATTTACCATGAATTCGGGATATTCATTTTTAAAAGTATGAAAGCAATGGGGCGAGGAAACAATGATCTTTTTTACTCCATTATCAATAAAAGTTTTTATATTATCTTTGGCAAGATTTTTAAAAACCTCTTCTGCACCAATCTTGCGGATACTTTCTCCGCAGCAGTTTTCCTTATCACCCAGGATACCAAACTTTACCCCGGCTTTATTTAGAATATTTGCCGTTGCAACAGCTACTTTTTTCATTCTCGGGTCATAGGAAAGGTAACAGCCCACAAAATAAAGGACTTCCATGTCTTCCTTAAATGGTTTTACAGGAAGACCTTTTGCCCATTCTCCCCTTGCTTTTCTATCTCCCTGTAAGGGGTTGCCTTCGGAAATCAGGCTTGACCTTGCAGTTCTTGCAGATTTTACAGATGCAGGAAAAAGTTCATACTCTGTTGCAACCCTTCTTAAGGCAACACTCACATCTATCTGCTTTACACCCCTTGGGCATTGTGAAGGACATCTTCCACAGGTTGTACACCTCCAGATATCCTCTCCTTCAATCTCACTTAAACCAAAGGCTGCTTCTCTTATCATTTTACGCATGCTAAAGTCTCTTACCCTGTTCCATGGGCAGACACTGTCACACAACCCGCATTGAAAACATAATTTAAATATGTCTCCGCCTGCTTGTTTTATCTCATCTATTACTTCTATGAAAGGAGCTATAGTTTCCATTGATTAATCCTTCTCTGACATTCGGGCAACACTATCCATTAATTTTTCAAGACCGTATTTGTCCACAAGTGATGTAAGACCAATGTCTAAATCTTCCTGTTCCAGAGAAGGCTCAACTTCTTCTTCCCTTTCTTCATAAATAAGGGCTTCGGCATGGCACCATTTTACACACAAAGGCTCGTCTTCACCCTCACACATATCGCATTTTAAAGGCAGACCTGAATCAGGTTCTTTAAACTCATCCCTGGACGGGCAGGATGCTCTGCAAAAAGCGCATTCATCATATTCTTTGCCGTCAATAATATATTTGTCCCTTCCTGCACATTCAGCAACAGTATATTCTCCTGCATAAACAGGAACATATATGTCAGATAAAGGATCACGAATTATCCTGATTCTTGATCTTGCAGGATTATTGCTGCTGTATTTTGGTGAAGCATGAAAAGCAGAACAGATAACCTCGCATGCACGGCAGCCGTTACACTTATCAACATCAACTCTTATTGTTTTAATTGTCTTTTTTATTTTATTGTCACTCAAGGTTCATGCCCTCCAGTCTATTTTGTCTCTTTTCCAGCTTCTTTGTCAGTCAATATCCCTCTTTTCACAAAATCTTCAGCCACATAATCAAGACCAAGATTTTCCAGAGTCTCTTTTGTGGGGATACCTTCATCATTCCAGCCCTTCATCTTGTAATAACCGTCAAGCAATTGTTCCTCAAGTTCCGGGAATCGTTTTTTCCAATGATCTTCAGGGGGTCTCTCGTCTTTTCTTCTCATGCCGCGTCTTATATTATTGGCACGTACCAGAGTCCTGTATCGCCTTGCAGCTTCGGTGAGTTTTTCCTGATCCATTTCTATGCCTGAACCTGCTGAAATAAATTTTGGATAATTATGAATATGATATGGCGGTTTTAAAGGAAAGGATGACAAACCTGCACATTGCCCAAGGGCATCATCAATATAATGCATCATCTCCTGCCAGTCTACAATATCACATGACATTTCAACATTTGGATAATATGGAATTGAATTGTCGCCTCGAAGTTCCCAGTCAATAAAATATTGTTTGAATTTTTCATGGGGAACCTGAATCCAGTCTTCACAAAATTTTTCCCTGTGCTCTTTTTTTGGAAAAGGAGCCTGGGGAAACTGCCCTTCTATCTGGGTAATATTCATTTTTTCCCCGGTGCAATACATGAGAAAATAAATAGGATTCAGCATGGAAAGTTTAAGCGGCAATTGCTCTGTTTTCTTTATATTATTATGGGCATATTCTTCTGCTCCGTTGCCGATTTCTTTTGCTGCCCAATATGTACCATTGGCAAGGATATCACCAATGCCTTCCCTTTTAACTATTTTATCAAGAAGATAGTAAAATCTTCCTTCATTATCCTCTGGCATATCAGGGAAATCTTTATCCTTTAAAATACCTTCTTCCAGAAGTTCTAAAGCAAACGCCATGACCTGGGGAGTTGAGAATCCGTCCAGACCGTATTCCGTAGCTTTCTGGGCAATTCTCAAACCAAAATCAAGGTCTGAAAAAGCTCCCATTGTATATGTCAACTTTGTAAAGCACTTCATCATATAAGTGGGAAGTCCTGGCATGGAAAGGGTTGCACCACATTTCATGGGGCAGTTAAAACAGCTTATCAATCGTGTCCTGGCGTTTTCCAGAGTGTCAGTCCAGTCCTTTGCAACCTCGTCTGTCCAGAATCCTTTTCTTCGAGTACGTGAATTTCCCCACATGAAATTTTCAGTATGCCATTTTTCATCATGCACCTTCATTTCCTGGGGAGAACCAAGCCCTGCAAGAATAGGCATTACTCCGGGAATTGGATTGTCAGCACGGTGTTTTATATAATCTAAGACTTCATTACAAAGCCCGATATATTCCTCGGGTTTTGCTATATTAATATCTTTTGTGCCCCGAACCACAACCGCCTTAATACCTTTATCACCCATGACAGCACCAATGCCGCCTCGGCTGGCACTGGATCTGCCCTGCTCAACAGAAGCATAAAAAACCCTGTTTTCACCTGCAAGACCAATGGCAGCAACCTGGGCTTTTGGCTGATTTAATTCTTTTTTAATCAATTCAGCAGTTTCAATGGCTCCTTTACCGCTCAAGTGTGAAGCATCTCGTATCTCCACCTCATCATTATTTATATATAAATAAATCAGCTTGGGAGATTTACCACGGAAAACAACCTTGTCATAGCCTGCATATTTTAATTCTGGAGCCCAGAATCCACCCATCATTGAAAATGCCATCAATTTTGTCTGGGGTGAAATAGTGGTAAGAATGGTACGATTACAGCCGGTAGCTGGTGTGCCGCACAAAAGCCCGGCACCGAAAATCAATAGATTTTCAGGAGAAAAGGGTTCAACTTCAGGTCCAACCCTGTCCCATAATATTTTGGCATTAGTACCTAGACCCCCTAAATAAAGTTCAGTATCCTTAGGGTCTGTTGCGACTTTCTCAATGTTTCCCCGGGTCAAATCAACTTCTAAATTAAACCCTGTTTCTGCATACCTCATTATTATCCCCTTTTATATCACCTGAATCCATTACAAGTACATTATAACTATATATAAGCTACATTGTAACTATGTGTCAAGAAAAAAAATATAATTATCAGGAATCCGGTTCAAGCCCTTTAATTAATACCATATTAGCATTTTTTTGCACATAAAATAATAATAAAATCCTAAAAACTCTTTGACAAACTTCGTTAGTCTCATTTATATAAATCACTTGTTAATAATAATTTTATCTCTCCACTAAATTTAAAGGAGCAATGAGCAGAATGCAAAATTTATTCAAACAATTAATGACAATTAATATGATGGCAGACAATGATGACAAAGAAAAACAAGCCAAGGATTTCTTTGAAAAACTCAATTTCATGCAATTGCCTGAAACCTTTAACTGGGCAGAAGAAATAATAGAAGGTCTTCATGTCAAAGAAAGAGGTGATCAGCCTGCCCTGATATGGACTGACATAGCAACTAAAGAGGCAAAAACATTTTCTTACACCGAATTTGCTGCCAACGGGAACAAATGTTTAAATGCTCTCAGGGCAGCAGGTGCAGCAAAGGGAGACAATATGTATCAGATACTCCCCATTGTTCCTGAAACCTGGTTTGCGACCTTTGCCTGTGCAAAGGGCGGCATTGTTGCCATACCCACTGCAACATCCATGACCCTGAGCGAAATGAAATTCAGATTTGAGTCCTACCCTCCTGACACATTAATCTGCGCACAGGAATACACAGACATGGTGGATGAAGCTATTAAGGCAACCAATGCCAAACCAAAAATAAAAATTGTTATTGGAGAAAAAAACGGGTGGACAAATTATACTGCGCTTGAAAAAGAGTCTTCCAAAGCAGATGCAGAAAAAATTTATTCCAAAGATCTTTTATTCTGTTTTTTCACTTCCGGCACCACAGGTCTTCCAAAAAGGGTTGGGCATTCTGCTCTTTTCTACCCCCTTGGACATTTATCTTCTTCAATAATGACAGGTATCAAACCCGGTGACATACACAATAACCTGAGCTCGCCAGGATGGGCAAAATGGGCATGGTCAAGTTTTTTTGCCCCTTTAAATGTTGGTGCCACTGCCACAGGTTTTAATTTTACAACCCTTGACGGCAAGCAATATCTTGAAGCCCTTGAAAAACATAAGGTCAATGTATTCTGTGCTCCCCCCACTGCCTGGAGAATGCTAATAAACCTTGACCTTACAAAATATGATCTTTCAGCACTTAACCAGTCCATTGGAGCAGGCGAACCCTTAAACCCCGAAGTCATCAAACAATGGAAAGAATTAACCGGCACTGAAATCCGTGATTTTTACGGTCAGACAGAATCCACTGCCATGATTGGCAATCCTCCGTGGATGGCAGGGAAAATGCGCAGCGGTTCCTTTGGATATCCATCATTTATGTATGATGTAAAACTCCTTGATGATGATGGCAAAGAGATTACCGAACCTGACACATCAGGCAATATTGTTGTGGATCTCAGACAATGGAAACCTTTGGGACTTTTCATGGAATATATTGGCAATCCTGAAAAAATGAAAAGTGTATTTATTGACAACTATTATTATACAGGTGACAGGGCATCCATTGACAAGGACGGATATTGGTGGTTTGTGGGAAGAGCTGACGACGTTATTAAATCTTCAGATTTCAGAATCGGTCCCTTTGAAGTGGAAAGCGCCCTTGTTGAGCATGCTTCTGTTGCAGAAGCAGCAGTTGTCGGCATACCTGACCCCAAAAGGCATCAACTTGTAAAAGCCTATGTAATTTTAAATAAAGACTATGCTCCTTCACGCGAACTTGCCTTAGAACTTTTCCAAAAAACCATTGAGCTTCTTGCAAAATTTAAAATCCCCAGGATTATCGAATTTGTAGACGAAGTGCCCAAAACCATAAGTGGAAAAATCAGAAGAATCGAATTAAGAGAAAATGAAGAAGCAAGGCTTGATAATCAGACAGAAGAAAAAAACAACGAATATTATTATTGGGATTTTCCCGAGCTCAGTTCAAAAAAATAAATAGATTAACTTAGGTCGTCAAATATCAAAAACGGTCTGCAGGTTGCTTCCGTGTTGTCCAGGAGCAACCTGCCGGTCTTGTGCTATAATAAAGTTCCATTTTTTACTCACCGCTCTTATAAAATAAACATATTGATGATTTGCTTTAGTGCATTTTTTTCTTGACGTCACGTCTGTAAAATATTATAATTGTATTGATGAATCATTTTAGTGCACAAAATATAGGCTGATCATGGATGAAAATAGAACTTTATTATCAAATATAGCTGAAATAAGACAAGGATATCAATTTCGTAAAAAAATTGAAGACAATCCTGATGGCTCAATTAGTCTTGTTCAAATGACAAATATTATTAATGGTAAAAATATTGATTACCAGAACCTTGCCCGCACATCAGAAACAGGATTTAAAAAAGAGCATTTTTTAAAAAAGAGAGATGTTTTATTCTGCGCCAGAGGAAAGAACAATTATGCCTTGTTGATTGATAAAGATATTAAAAATACAATTGCAGTTTCCCAATTTTTTACTATCCGGACAAACAAAACAAAACTATTGCCTGCTTATCTTGTATGGTATTTGGCACAACCAGAAGCTGTTGCGTATTTTAAAAGTAATACCTTAATGAGTACAGTTCCGCTGATTAACAAAAAGACAATAGAAAATTTTAAGCTTGTATTGCCACCAATAGCAAAACAAAAAATAATAGCTGATATTTACAGGCTTAAAGAAAAAGAACACTATCTAATAAAGCAGATATTGCATAAAAAAGAAAAACTTATTAATGCTGTTTTATTAAAAAGTATAAAAAATCAGGGGCTTTCACATGACAAACCATAATACCCCAATTTCTCAAGATGAAATAAACAATATCCTCTGGAAAGCCTGTGACACATTCAGGGGAGTTGTTGACCCATCAGAATACAAAAACTATATCCTTGTGTTTTTATTTATCAAGTATCTTTCTGATTTATGGAAAGATAAAAAAGAACAATATGAAAACCAGTACAATAATGACAAAACAAGAGTGAAAAGAGCTCTTGCCCGGGAACGGTTTACCCTTCCTGAAAATTGTGATTATGATTTTTTATATGAGAGTCGAAATGAGAACAATATTGGTGAGTTGATCAATATCAGCCTTGAGCAGATTGAAGAAAACAATAAAATAAAGCTTGAAAATGTTTTCAGGAATATTGACTTTAATTCCGAAGCAAACTTAGGGCAGACCAAAGAGCGCAATCAGCGTTTAAAAAATTTAATTGAGGATTTTTCTGATCCTAAACTGGATCTTCGACCATCCATAATAGGAAGCCGTGATGTTATTGGAGATGCCTATGAATATCTTATATCCCGCTTTGCTGCTGATGCCGGAAAAAAAGGCGGGGAATTTTATACTCCGGGAGCTGTTTCAACACTTTTAGCAAAATTATTAAACCCGCAGCAAGGTGATAAAATATGTGATCCAACCTGTGGTTCAGGTTCTCTTTTAATTAAAGTTGCCAATGAGGTCAATAGCGATAACTATGCCTTGTTTGGACAGGAAAGTAATGGAAGTACCTGGGCATTGTGCAAGATGAACATGTTTCTGCATGAAAAAGACAATGCTCAGATTGAGTGGGGAGATACCATCCGCAATCCCAAACTAATAGAGCACGATACTTTAAAAAAGTTTGATATTGTTGTTGCCAATCCTCCGTTTTCCCTTGATAAATGGGGTGCTGAAATGGCAGATAGTGATACTTACAAACGTTTTTTCCGTGGCAAACCGCCAAAAAGCAAGGGTGATTATGCTTTTATCAGCCATATGATAGAAACTGCTGTTGCAGATTCAGGCAAAATAGGAGTGGTTGTACCCCACGGTGTTCTTTTCCGGGGCGCATCAGAAGGTAAAATCAGACAAAAATTTTTGGAAGAAAACCTTATAGAAGCAGTTGTGGGACTTCCTGCAAACCTGTTTTTTAGAACAGGTATCCCTGCTGCCATAATCATCTATAATAAAGGTAAAACAAATACAGATGTGCTCTTTATTGATGCAAGCCGTGAATTTAAATCTGATAAAAATCAAAACAAGCTAAGAGACAAGGATATTAGCAAGATTGTAGATACTTATAAAAACTTTAAAACAATTGATAAATATTCTTACAAAGCAACCATTGAAGAAATAAAAGAAAATGAATTCAACCTCAACATTCCAAGATACGTTGATACCTTTGAAGAAGAAGATGAAATTGATATTCCTGCAACACAAAAAGAAATTAAAGGCTTGGAAAAAGAGCTTGCTGAAGTAAAAACCAAAATGGATGGATATTTAAAGGAGCTTGGGT
>CAZTEM010000023.1:0-33308 GCA_964612755.1 uncultured Desulfobacterales bacterium
CTTTTAAGGTACCCATTTTTTTACCTTTGTGTCCGTCAAGGGTTTTTCCTTCTTCACTTTTTTTCCAGACAGGAAGTCCCCATTCTTCGAAAAGGTGAACAGAATCATCAACATGACGACCAAGGTCAAAAATAAGGTCTTCACGTACAATACCCATAAGGTCATTTCTAACCATACGTACGTAATCTTCTGGTTTGTTTTCACCAATATATGTATTAATTGCTGAAAGACCCTGAGCTACTGCGCCAGATCTTTCAAGAGCTGCTTTGTCACAAAGAAGAATTTTTGTGTCATCGCTTGCCCATTTTTTAATTTCAAATGCTGTTCCACAGGCAGCCATTCCACCACCAATGATAAGAACATCAACATCTCTTTTATCTACTTCTGGATCCCTTACTGCTTTAAGTTCTCCAACAGGCTTATTAGGTAATGCCATTATATACCTCCAAAATTTTTAATAAAGTATTAAACTAAATGGTAACAATTAGACTTAAGCAAGCTCAGTACTTAAGCAAGCTCAGTTGGAGCTTTAAGTTCATAACCATCAGCTTCCTGAGTAGAAAGAAGCCCGCTGTCAAGATCTTTACCTTTAAGATCAGCATATGCATTAGCTTCACCTTCAGGAGTAGTTCTGATAGGGAATTTAAAACGTTTAACAACTCCGTTTCTAAACTTACATGTCCACATGATATCCTCTGTACCAAGCATTGGAACAACACCACCGCCCATTGGAACAAAGTCAGAGTATCCTCTGCATTCGATAGCCTGGGAAGGACAGATTTTTACACATGAAAAACATTCCCAGCATTGATCTGGTTCCTGGTTATATGCTTTCATTTCATTTGGTTCTAGAACCATCAGGTCATTGGGGCAAATATACATACATGCTGTTTTGTCCCCACCCTTGCAGCCGTCACATTTTTCTGCAATTACAAAAGATGGCATTTAAATACCTCCATAATTTAAGTTAACAAAATATTGCACAAATCCATTGTGCTACTCTAATTTCTTTTCTTGCCTATCAATCAGATTAAATATTTTTAATCTGATTGAAAAATATTAAACCGTCTAAAAGCATTGTCTATTAAGCAATGCCAGAACTTTTTGATAAAAAAAAATCTATACTTTAATCCGAGCATTTCATAAACGTTTCAGAAATAGCACCATCAAGATAATTTTGTCAAGTAATTTCAATAAAAGAAGGGTAATATATTTTTTTAAGATTTATTATGTTTGTGTTCCCATTTTTTATCCAGATAATAGAGGATAGGAACTGTCATTCTTGAAAACAGCAGAGATGCTATTTCCCCTGCCATTAGCGAGATTGCAAGACCTTGAAAAATTGGATCAAATAAAATAACAGATGCTCCTACAACAACTGCAGCAGCAGTTAAAAGCATGGGTCTGAATCGGACAGCACCAGCATCAATTACAGCATCGCTAAGGGGCATACCCTGGTCAAGTCTCAATTCAATAAAATCCACAAGAATTATAGAATTTCTTACCACGATTCCGGCACCTGCAATAAACCCTATCATGGATGTAGCTGTAAAAAATGCTCCGGCAAAAAAATGTGCAGGCAATATACCGATCAGGGAAAAAGGGATTGCTGCCATGATCACAAGGGGGGTTGAAAAGGATTGAAACCAGCCCACCACAAGCACAAAAATCAATATCAGAACAACTGCAAAACTTATGCCCATATCCCTGAATACTTCATAGGTGATTTGCCATTCTCCATCCCATTTCATGGAACATTTTTTATCACTTTTGGGCATTGATTTAAAATATTGTTCAAGATTATACCCTTGGGGCAATTTGATTTTATTAATTTTATCTTTCATGGCAAGTATCGCATAAACAGGGCTTTCTTTGACCCCTGCCACATCAGCCGTAACATATACCACAGGTCTCAGGTTTTTATGATAAATACTGGTTTCACTTTTTCTTTTTACAGGCTTTACCAGTGTGGATAAAGGGACAAGGGCACCATCTGCCGCCTGTATCCTGAGCGATTCAAGTTTTCTGATTCCTGTCCTTGAATTAAAAGGCAATCTCACGACTATGGGGACATCTTCCCTTTCTTTATCCATATGGGCAAGCCCTACCTGTCTTCCTGAAAGTGCAATCTGCAGGGAGTTTTCTATTTTTGGCACTGAAATTCCATGTATGGCAGCCTTTTCTTTATCAATCATAAAATCATATCTTGGGCTGTTTTCTTCCATGAACCAGTCCACATCAACAACGCCGGGAGTGTCTTCATATATTTTCATGACTTTTTCAGCAATGGTTTTTTGCAAAGTATAATCGTGACCATAAATTTCAGCAACCAGGGTGGAAAGGACGGGCGGTCCAGGCGGAACCTCGGCAACTTTGATTCTTGCCCCAAATTTTTCAGCAATTTTATAAAGTTCTGGTCTGACTCTTTTTGCTATATCATGGCTTTGGGCTTTTCGTTCTGATTTTTCAGCAAGATTAACCTGGATATCTGCCATATTATTCCCCTGCCGGAGATAATAATGTCTTACAAGACCATTAAAATTAAAAGGGGATGCAACACCTGAATAAATTTCATAATCTGTAACTTCATTAATTGTTTTTAAATAATCCCCCATTTCAAGAGCTGCTTTTGTAGTCTCTTCCAGGGTTGATGATTCAGGCATGTCAAGTATGACCTGAAATTCACTTTTGTTATCAAAGGGTAACATTTTTACCTTTACAAGCCCGAAGATGACCATTGAACATGAAACAACAAGCAGGATAACAACGCTTGCTAAAAATAAGGTACACAAGGCAGGGCTATGTATTAAAGGACCCATGACTTTTCTATAAAGTTTTGTTGAAAAATCTTCTTCCTCGGCTTTCAGGTCTTGGTCGCCTGGTTCTTTTTTGTAACTTTTAAGAAGCTTTACAGATGCCCAGGGGGTAACAATAAAAGCTATGAAAAGGGAGAAAAACATGGCAGCAGAAGATCCAACAGGAATAGGTCTCATATATGGTCCCATAAGCCCACCAACAAATGCCATGGGTAAAATAGCACATATTACGGTAATTGTTGCAAGAATTGTGGGGTTGCCTACTTCACCCACAGCTTGTACTGCTACATCAAGCCTGCTTTTTGAGCTGTTTTCCGGTAACCTGAAATGCCTGACTATATTTTCCACAACAACAATTGCATCATCAACAAGTATTCCTATGGAAAAGATTAAGGCAAACAGGGTGATTCTGTTTAAAGTATACCCGTAAAGATAGAACACGGAAAGTGTTAAGGCAAGAGTCACAGGTATTGCAAGAGCCACAATATATGATTCTTTTCTTCCAAGAACAATCCATATTAATATACTAACTGAGATTATGGCAAGTGCCATATGAAATAAAAGCTCATTGGATTTTTCTTTGGCAGTTTTTCCATAATTTCTTGTGGTGGTTACTTTAATATCCGAGGGAAATACTCTTCCCTTCATATCTTTAATTTTTTCCAGAACGTTTTCTGCAACGGTAACAGCATTGGTACCTTTGCGTTTTGCAATGGTAAGTGTTACAGCTGGCATTGCCATGTTTGCTTTTTTATCTTTTTTTTTAATTTCTTTTTCAAATGCAGGTCCTTTTCCAATAAAAACATAGTTTGAAGGGGTTTCAGGTCCGTCAATCACCCTTGCAATATCACGGATATAAACAACCCTGTGATTATGTACACCTGCAACAATATTTTCCACATCTTCTTTATTAATTAAAAATCCATTGGTATGCACTAATATTTCTTTGTTTAATGCTGGAAAAGACCCTGCTTTTGTTTCATTATTGGTGGCAAGAAGAGTGTTGGTAAGATTTGTGATATCAATACCAAAGGATGCCATTTTAGCAGTGTCAGGCAAAACTCTTACTATTCTTTTATCCCCACCTATAATTTGTGTTAAAGATACATTGTCAACCCTTTTTATACGAGTTTCAATCTCAGCAGCAACACGTCTGAGAGCATAATGATCGTAGTTTTTCCCCCAGAAAGTAAGGCTGAGGATTGGTACATCGTCAATATATCTTGGTTTTATTAAAGGAGGGCTTGCTGCCCATGGCATACGGTCAAGATTTGCCATTAATTTTGATTGCAGTCTTACTATGGCTTTTTCTTCATCTTCACCGACAAGAAAGCGGACAACAGCCATGGACATACCAGGACTTGATGTTGAATATACATATTCCACTCCTGGTATTTCCCATAAAAGTTTTTCCACAGGATTTGTAATTCTTTGCTCTACTTCCTTTGCGCTGGCACCGGGCATTTTTATGAAAATATCAACCATGGGCACAATGATCTGGGGCTCTTCTTCTCGTGGGAGATAGATTGTAGCCATGATTCCAAGCAGGATTGAACTTATTATTATCAATGGGGTAAGTTTGGATTTAATAAAAAAACGTGCTATTGATCCTGCTATTCCGGCATTTTGGCTCATGATGCATCCTCCACAATACATCCGTCCTCAAGGTTTGGTGATATATTTTCAACATATCTGTCTCCAATATTAAGACCTGAAACTATTTCAACAAAATCAGATTCAACAGCCTTACCTGTTCTTACAAGCCGGAAATGGGCTTTGTTTGAAGAATCAACAAGATAAATACCGGTTAGTTGTCCCTGGTGAATTATTGCAGATTCAGGAACAATTATCATTTCCTTTTGGGCTACAGGAAAAAATGCCCTGGCAAAGACTCCTGAACTGAAATTTTTATATCCTTTTAGATCTACTTTGACAGTAAATGTCCTTGTTCTTGGATCTGCCGAGGGGTCAATCCTTTCTATTACGCCAAAAATGCGTTCCTGTTTGTGTGATGGGATTTTTACCAGTATTTTTTCACCTTTTTTTATATTGTAAATAAGGTTTTCAGGCAGAAAAAATACCCCTTGAAATATTTCCTGGGTTTCAACTTCAAATAAAGGTGTTCCCGGGGATGCAAGATCTCCTGCTTCAATCATTTTTTTTGTTATCCTGCCTTTATATGGTGCACGAATAAGGCTGTCTTTTTTTCTTACCAGTGCTGAATCAAGAGCTGCCTCGGTTTGGTGCTTTCTGGATTTTGCAACCTCAACCATTGATTGTGCACGTGCGAGATTGGCTTTTGCCTGTTTATATTTTGCTTCTATTTCATCAAATTCCTGGGCACTTACAGAATCCTCTGCTAAAAGTTTTTTATATCTATCATAGGTTGTGACAGCAAGCTGCATCCTGGCTTTTGCTGATTTTAGAAATGCCATGGATGATAAATAACCTTTTTTTGCTTGATTAACACTTGATTCTGCCTGTTTTGCACCTGCTGTAACCTGGCGATCATCAAGTCTTACCAATAGGTCACCTTTTTTAAATTTATCACCTTCACGTACATAAACTTCATTAACAACTCCCATGAGTTTACTTGATATCCTGCTGGCAGTCTTGGATTCCACACTGCCGGAGCTTTCGTATAAAAAAGGTTTTATTGTTTTTTCTGCAGTATTTATTTTTGCTTTTATGGTTTTAGTATTATCGCTGTTTGTGGTTCCGGGTTTGATTTTGTCATTGCATCCTGACAAAATAACTCCAATGACGATTACTAAAGAAATTATCAATTTTATTTTTTTCATAGTATTCCCTGTATATAAATTTATTGAAAATTTTTATTTATTGTTTCTGATGATTCAGGATGATCCCGGATGCCCATTTAAGATCTGTTAGTGCTACTCTATAGTCATAAACAGATTTGTAATAATTAGTCCTTGCTTCTTCTAGGGCGAGATCTCCATCCAGGAGCGATACCATAGTGACTAAACCATTCTCATATCTATTTTTTATGATTCTAAGGCTTTCTTCTGCCTGGTGTATTGTGGTTTTTGCCACCTTGATACTCTCCCATGCGCTTATGCCGTGACAATAGGCTTCCCTTACATCGACCCTGACTTTAAGCTCAGTTGCGTTGGTAAGTTCTTTTATTCTCATGAGTTTTGCCCTGGCAGAATGAATTTGTGAATTTATTTTATTTCCATTAAATATATTAAAAGATATTAATGCGCCAATGGTATAGTTTGAGCCGTGGGAACCAAAATTTTCAGAATCCATTTCATAATTTCCAAAGGCATTGATCATGGGGAGATGATCTGCTTTAGCCATGTTTATGGCTTTTTGGGCAATTGCTTCCTGGATTTTCATAATTTTTATTTCATTACGATTGTTAATAGCCATGTTAATAAATACGTCAACCTTATTTTTAACAGGTTGTATTATCTCTAAGGTCTCAACAGCATCGGAAAAAGTATTAATGGGTAAACCCATGGCAGCATTAAAGTATGCTCTGGCAATTTTGATACAGCCCCTGGCTTTAAATTTTTTTTGTTCAAGAGTTGAAAGCCTGACTTTTGCCCTTAAAAGGTCGCTTTTTACTGAAAACCCACTTCCATATCGCGATTGAACAAGTTTTAAATTTGCTTTTGCTGAATTGATTGCAAGATGAAGCACTTCAAGATTTTTTTTGACCAATAAAAGTTTAAGATAAGTTTTTATTGTGTTTTTTATTGTGTTTTCTTTTACCTGTTCAAGGTTCAGTATTGCAGCTTTTTTGCCAAATTCAGCTATTTTAAGCCCATTTATGATTTTGCCTCCTGCATAAATTGGAATAATAAGAGATAAAACAGAGGAAAAATTATTAATTGCATCAGGGTTGTTAAGGGACAAAGGATTAAAATCAGATATGGTTATTCTTTCCTGATTAAGTTTTGTCCCAAATGCCCACATGGGATTTGTAGTTCTTGCAGCTTTTTCCTGAAAATCAATTTTTGGCAATCTTAAAGAACCAGCGGCTTTTTCTTCATATATAAAGGATTTAAGATTGAAATTTGCAGCTTTAATGGCAGGGTTGTTTTTTAATGATTGGTTTATTGCATCATTCAATTTTAATAAAATCGGTTCTGCATTGGTATTGAGATTGTTATCAGCATGAGCCCCGGGCAGGAAAAAAATCAGACATAGACTAAAAAGTAATAAGGTAAGTTTAAAATTATTCATGGGAAATCATCCATTTATTTACTACATATTAGTGAGAAAAATTTGGAATTCTAATAAATTTTAAATGGGAACTTGGTTTTTGTCAAGGAAACTATAGGATGGGCAATAAAATTTTTATATATAGTAAGAAAATCAGCTTATTTGAAAAAAAAGGTTCTGGATTTAAAATGAAATAATTGATAAATTCACGCAAAGGTTTTAAATGAAATTAAATTAAAGGTAAAAAAATATGAATGACGAAGATATGGTTCCAATGTTATTAAATGATAAATTAAAATTTGAATGCTCTCCGGGGTTATCCTGTTTTAATGAGTGTTGTAGAGATCTTAATCAATTTTTGACACCCTATGAAATTTTGCGGCTTAAAAATAATTTGAAATTAAAATCCAGTGAATTTTTAAGAAAATATACTTCTATGCACAAAGGTCCCGGTACAGGACTACCTGTTATTACTTTTAAACCTGATCCTGATTCCGGTCATAAATGTCCTTTTGTTACAAAAGATGGCTGCTCAGTTTATGAAGACAGACCAGCATCCTGCAGAATGTATCCATTGGCAAGAGCTATCACTAAATCAAGGGAAACAGGTGAGATTACAGAATATTTTGCATTGATTGAAGAGCCCCATTGCAAAGGCTTTGATCAGCAAAAGGAGCAGACTGTTCAGCAATGGATGGAATCTCAGGGAACTCAGATTTATAATGAGATGAATGATAAGCTTATGGAGATTATAAGCCTTAAAAATATGACTATGCCGGGAAAACTTGAAGGTGTTCAAGAAGATAATTTTTACCTTGCATGTTATGATATGGATACTTTTCGGGAGAAAATATTTAATAGTGATCTGATTTTAGATATAGATGTTCCTGAGAAAATTTTACAAAAAATTAAAAAAGATGATCTTTGTTTGCTTGACTTTGGGTTTGAATGGATAAAGTTTTTTCTTTTTGGCAGGGATATGAAATTTGATAGAATTTAAAATATTAATAATGTTTTGCAAATTTATATTTCAGGTTTAGGAAGTATTTATGGAAATCAATGGTAAAATAGCCCTTGTTCTTGGATCTGTTAAGGGTATTGGTAAAGCAATAGGGCTTGCCCTGGGAGAAAAAGGTGCGAAACTTGTCTTAACAAGGCATGATTGGGAAGATAGTTTTGAATTAATGGAAAAAGACTTTAAAGAATCACAAGCTGAACATATGATTATTACAGCTGATTTACGAGATATTTTAAGTATTAAAAATTTAATCAAAACCATTGATAACAAGTATGGAAAACTTGATATTTTGATAAACAATATTGAACGCGGCGGCTGGCCTGCAGTGCATGGCGAATATGTTAAGAGCCAATGGGATCTTGAAATAGAAACCACTTTAACTGCAAAAAGATGGGTGTTTAATGAGGCTTTTCCTCTTTTAAAAAAAAGTAACAAGGCATGTGTGATTAATTTTTCTTCCATTGCTGCTATTGTTGGCAGATCAGGTCCTGCAGCAGCTATTTTTAATGATGGATATGCTTCTGCGGTTCGGGGTGTTTCATTATTGACTGAGACCTTTGCCCGTATGGGCGCCCCCCATATCAGAGTTAATGAAATAATGCTTGGTATATTTGAAACACGGCATGCCCAGGGCACAAGAGGGTGGGAACACGTATTAACGGCAAAAGAAAAAGATGCAATAATAGATCATATTCTGGTTAAAAGAACCGGAAAAATTAAAGATGTTGTCAAAGCCTGCATGTTCATTATTAAAGACGCACCTTATATGACAGGCAGTGTGTTAAGACTTGACGGAGGATATGTCCTGGGAGGTGAAAACATCCCTGATATGCCTGATGGTATTGTATAATTAATTAAAGATATCTAAAAAGGCTTTATAGGAAATCAGATCAGACAAAGGAGATATATGCAGGAAATATATGCAAATGCACGAAATCTCATGAAGGGTTTTTGCAAGGTTTGTAAAGTCTGTGATGGCAAAGCCTGTGCCGGAGAAGTTCCGGGTATGGGTGGACTTGGAACCGGAGCATCATTTAAATCAAATGTCCGGGCTCTTTCAGAAATTAAATTAAACATGAACCTTATCCATGATATGGTTAGTCCTGATACAGGAGTTGAACTTCTGGGGCAAAGATTTGAACTGCCTGTTATGGCAGCTCCCATTGGCGGTGTTTCTTTTAATATGGGAGGGGAAATTACTGAAGAAGATTATATAAATTCTATTATACATGGGTGCTTAAACAAAGGCATTATTGGGTGTGCCGGAGATGGAGTCCCTGATTTTATTTATGAAACAGGTCTGCAGGCTATTGCCAGCGTAAAAGGTCGAGGAATCCCTTTTATTAAACCATGGGAAGACAAAGAACTTTATCAAAAGCTTGAAAAGGTTGAGAACTCAGGAGCAAAAATTGTTGGTATTGATATTGATGCAGCAGGACTTATCACATTAAAAAAAATGGGTCGTCCGGTTTTGCCAAGAAATGCAGATCAACTTTTAAAGATTATATCTGATTTTTCCATGAAATTTATTTTAAAAGGCATAATGACAGAACAGGATGCAGTGTTGGCAATTGATGCAGGAGCTGATGCCATTGTTATCTCAAACCATGGTGGTCGTGTTTTCGATTCTACACCCGGGACATCTGAGGTATTGCCTGAAATAGCAGAAAAGGTAAAAGGTAAAACCACTATCCTTATAGATGGCGGTGTAAGAAGTGGCAGTGATGTATTAAAACTTCTTGCTCTGGGAGCTGATGGGATTATGATCGGTCGTCCTTTTTCCATTGCAGCTGTAGGAGGTCTAATAAATGGTGTTGAAAAATATATTGATAAGATAAAGCAGGAACTTGAGCAATGTATGATAATGACGGGCACGGAATCATTGTTAAAAGTTGACAGATCAATCCTTTATAAGGCATAAGACTAATATGTTTGAAATTCGAAATAATTACGAATTAATGTTTTTAAATATTAAAAAGCAATTTGCAGGCTACCTTGATAAAAATAAACAATTAAAATCCCTTATAATCGGGCTTTCAGGCGGCATTGACAGCGCTCTTACCTGTATTCTTGCAAAGGAAATTATAAAAGATTTCTCTGATATTGTTTTAATCGGCAGAAGTCTTCCCATAGAAACAAATAAAAAAGATGAAATTGCAAGGGGACAGCATATAGGCAATTTGTTTTGTGACGATTTTGAAACCCTTGATTTGAGTAATGCTTATAAAAATTTTTATGAAGGAATAATGCCTGAAAACAGAAAAAAAGATTTATCTGTAAAAGAAAAGATAAGAAAGGGGAATATCAAGGCGCGTATCAGAATGATATATCTTTTTGATCTTGCCCATTTTAAAGATGGTATGGTTCTATCCACAGATAATTTAACAGAACTTATGCTGGGCTTCTGGACACTCCACGGCGATGTGGGCAATTTCGGGCTTTTGCAATATTTATGGAAAACAGAAGTATATGGGCTTGCAGGATTCCTTGAAGCCAGATATCGAAGGCACAATGAGAACGACAGGGCAGATGCACTTTTGAACAGCATTAATGCCACTCCAACAGATGGGCTGGGCATTACTGCAAGTGATTTTGACCAGATTAATGTCCCGGATTATGAAACTGCCGATCAAATTCTTATTAATTATCTGGGTGGACCCGATAAAAGTGGAGTAAATGAAAATCATCCTGTTATTCAGAGGTATGAGGCAACAAAATTTAAACGTTTAGATCCCTTAAATATTAAAAGAAAAGATATATTTAATTTTTAATAAATGAGAAATTACTCATTAATAAAGGTAATGTCAGGGTTATGGATAATATATGGAATAAAGATATTGATATAGTGCATACAGAATTATTTGTCAAAGATTGCATTCTGGAGCGCCTTGGAATTAAATTTCTGGAAAGAGGGGATGACTATCTTAAGGCAAGTATGCCTGTTGATAAAAGGACTATTCAACCCCTTGGAATTTTGCATGGCGGGGCATCGGCTGTTTTAGCTGAAACCCTTGGAAGTGCAGCATCATACATGTCTTTAGACCCTTCTCGATATAGTGTCGGGCTTGAAATCAATGCAAATCATATTAAAAGCATTTCATCCGGTATTGTCATTGGTATTGCCAAGCCTGTTCATTTGGGGAATTCAACACAGGTATGGGATATCACAATCAAGAATGAGAAAGATCAGCTTATTTGTATTTCCCGTTTAACAATGGCGGTTTTAACAAAAAAATCATGAATATAATTATACCTTGTTATTTTTCCATACAACTTGAAAAAGGAGGTCACCTTTGAGTAAAAATATGCAAATAACAGTTACTATAAACCCTTTTTATAAAAAAGACATAGCTGAGACATATCCAAAACTTGCTCGTGCGTTGGGATATTTGGACAAGGATCTGGTAACCCATGACCCTTCTCCATATGAATTGGTTGGCAAGCTGGATAAACTTTTGTACCACTTTGATGGCACCCGGCTTCGCGATGTCCTTATCAGATATGAAGATAGGTTGCGTAGCCTGTATAAAGCCATTCAAAAAGATCTTAGCGAGTGGAATCTGTCCCGGGTCGACAAACAATTATATAGTATTGAGGATATATTTGATGAAATAGAGATGGACTTGGATTAAGAGAGGGGTCTTTTCCTGATATTCTCTATATCCTTATTATATTTTAAATGATATGAGATATTTAAGAAGTGTTATAATAATAAAGGATTTATTTGATGGTAATGAATTCGGGTAAAGGTCTCAAACTTTTTTTTTGTATATTTATTATTTTATTGGCTTTAATTCCGGCAAATTTCGGGCTTTGTAAAACCAGGTCAAAACCTGTTGTTATTATACCGGTTGAAGGCAAAGTAGGACCTGCCATGGCAAGCTTTTTAAAGCGCGCTGTTGCAGAGGCAAAGAGTCAAAACCCTGAGTTTATTATTTTTGAGATTAATACTTTTGGTGGAAGAGTTGATTCTGCCCTGGATATAGTTGATACTCTGCTTTCCATTGATAAAATCAGATCCATTTCCTATGTTAAAACCAAGGCTATCTCAGCCGGAGCTCTTATAGCGCTTTCTTCGGGCAGGCTGTATATGAAAAAAGGAACCACAATAGGAGATTGTGCCCCCATTGCTTATTCAAAAGAAGGGGTAAAGGAAATGGGAGAAAAATTTCAGTCTCCCTTAAGGGCACAATTTCGGGCACTTGCCAAAAGGAACGGGTTTTCCGAGCGGCTGGCAGAATCAATGGTCAGCAAAGATAAAGAGATAATCCAAACCATTAAGCATAAAGTTCATTATTATTTTGGAAAACATGAATTTAATGAGCTTCCTGAAAAAACCAGGGCTGAATACAAATTTGTTAAAACCATTGTTAAAAAAGGAGAACTTTTAACAATGGATGATGTGGAGGCAAAGGCACTCTTGTTCTCAAGATCAAGTGTGAATGATTTGGATGAACTTTTTGATCTTTTAAAAATTAATAAAAATGATGTGGAAAAGATAAGGCAAACCTGGTCAGAAACAATGACTGGGTATCTGATCGTAATATCTCCGATTTTAATGATGATAGGGTTGGCAGGTATTTATCTTGAACTTAAGTCTCCTGGATTTGGAATACCGGGTGCTGTAGGAGTTACCTGTCTTGTGCTTGCTCTGGCAAGTCAGCATTTGACAGGTCTTGCAAATTATACTGAGTTATTGATTATCCTTGCAGGGTTTGTTTTTCTTGGTGTGGAGATATTTGTCTTGCCGGGTTTTGGTATAGCAGGTGTGCTTGGAATTTTACTCGTATTTTCCGGTATGGTTCTGGCGCTCCAGGGGTTTACATTGCCCAGTCCTGAATTTCCATGGCAGATGGATATCTTTATACATAATATTATTATAGTGCTTGGCATTTGTATATTTTCTTTATTTTTATCCATGGCAGTATTTAGATATATTTTACCTCGAATGTCCCTGTCAGGCAAAGGACCGTTCCTTGATGCAACTTTAGAAAAATCCCATGCAGATTCATTTGAATCACTAAAACTCAATTTGGGAGACAAGGGTATTGCCATTTCTTTTTTAAGACCTTCGGGTAAGGCTGATTTTAACGGTAATAGAGTAGATGTTATTTCCCAAAGTGAATTTATTAATAAAGGTGAAATAATAAAAGTAATAGAATTGACTAAAAATAAAATAATTGTTGAAAAACAAGAGGTATATGATGTCTAATCAATATTTTCTGCCCTTGGCATTACAGATTATAGGCGTAATTGTAATTATTGCCGAGATTATTATTCCTTCGGGCGGAATCCTGGCTGTTCTTGCCATTGGGGTTCTGGGATTTTCTTTATTCAAGGCTTTTTTAATTTCAACAAATATTGGTATGATTTTTTCAGGGGCTGATATTATTATTGTTCCTGTTCTAGTGCTTGCAGGATTAAAATTTATTGCAAAATCTCCCCTTGCTTTGAGAAGAACTTTATCAAAACAAGAAGGAGTTGTTTCCCAGAACAAAGATTTGCAATCATTGGTACATGCATCAGGCGTAACTGTTACAGATCTTCGTCCGGCAGGTTCTATTCGAATAGATAATAAAAAAATAGATGCTGTAACCCAGGGAGAATATCTTGATAAAGATACAAGTATCATTGTGATCAAGGTCACTGGCAATCAGGTTATTGTAAGAGAAAAGTAAAAAATATAATTTAAATATTAAATTTTAAGGAGAAGACATGGACCCCTTTCAGATTATTATTTTAGCTGTTGTAGTTATTGGTATAATTATTATCTTTTTTGTCATTAGCTCTGCTGTCTCGCTATGGATACAGGGTCTGGTGTCAGGTGCCAGGGTTGGACTTTTAAATATTGTATTTATGAGGTTCCGGAAAATACCGCCTAAACTTGTGGTGGAAACAAAAATCATGGCTGTTAAGGCAGGCATTAAAATAGCAACTGATTATCTGGAATCCCATTATCTTGCCGGAGGAAATCTTTCCCGCGTTGTTCAGGCGTTGATTGCAGCAGATAAAGCCAATATTGATCTTGAGTTCAACAGGGCTGCTGCCATTGACCTTGCAGGCAGGGATGTATTGGAAGCAGTTCAGATGAGTGTTAATCCCAAAGTAATTGAAACCCCGTTAATAGCTGCCATGGCAAAGGACGGTATTCAGCTTAAGGCAATGGCAAGGGTTACAGTAAGGGCTAATATTGACAGGCTTGTGGGTGGAGCAGGAGCAGAAACTATTCTTGCCAGAGTTGGAGAAGGCATTGTCTCAACAATAGGATCTTCTGAATCCCATAAATCTGTTCTTGAAAATCCTGATATGATTTCAAAAACTGTTTTGGCAAAAGGGCTTGATTCAGGCACTGCCTATGAAATTCTTTCCATTGATATTGCTGATGTGGATGTTGGTAAAAATATAGGTGCTGATCTTGAAACAGATCGTGCCGAAGCTGATAAAAAGATTGCCCAGGCAAAAGCCGAAGAAAGAAGAGCAATGGCAATCGCAGCAGAACAGGAAATGACAGCCAGGGTTCAGGAAATGCAGGCAAAGGTTGTTGAAGCAGAAGCAGAAGTTCCCCTTGCCATGGCCCAGGCTTTTAAGGATGGAAACCTTGGTATAATGGATTATTATAAAATGAAAAATATCATGGCAGATACCCGTATGAGAGATTCCATCGGGTCTCCGACAGATGATGAGGCAGAATAGACAATGAATTTAGATGATTTAATCCCTTTTCTTATTTTTGCAGGCATTGTTATATTCAATATATTAAAAGCCAGGGCAAAAAAAGAAAAGGGTCTCCAGAACATTGTGCCGGATAAGAATGCTCCTACCCAAAAAACTTTTGGGATTGCAAAAATATTAAAAGCCGTAAAAGACGAAATTGAAAAAGCAGGAGTTGATATTAAACAGGAAAGCCAGGATGCTACCACTGATTCAACCTGGGATGCTTTATCAGAAAACAATGAAGGATCTTCTGCCCATGACACCGAACCAATAAAACAAGAAGAAGATACCACCAGCCCTGTGGAACCTTTTGAACCATCAACAGATAGCCCTGAAATGTTTCTTAACTTGAAGAAGATTCCTGATATCATTGAAAAACCGGATTTAAAAATAAAAAAACAGAAAAAAGTTCTAATTTTATCGCCATCAACGATGCGCAATGCAGTTATTCTGTCTGAAATTATTGCAAAACCAATAGGGCTTAGATGATATATCGGGCAAAATAGAAAATTATATCGAAGATATTGTATAAATATAGAATGGATTCTAATCTGGGATTGCACAATTCTATTCTATGGTGTTAAAATAGTATAGGCAATATTAGTAAAATCTGGCAGGGCAGAGCTCGGAGATTACTATGAATATTTTTTTATGCACTTTTAATTTGGCAAAAAACTTTGTGATAAATAAAATAAACATTTTTTATTATGGTACTTATTATGAAAAATAAAAAATATTCTTGATAAGGTATTGTGCTTTGTCAAATTTTGCACAAGATAACAATCGATTATCTTAGATAAGCAATTTAAGGTCGATGCTTTATCTGAAGACCTTTTAAAAAATTACGCAAAATTTGATCTTTACATTCTCGGTACTGTCTATGGTTTGGTCTTCGGAAGAATGCACTTAACTCATGTTTGCTGATTTTGAATCCGGCAAGAGATAAAATATTTAATACATCCTCAGCTTTTAAGTTCAGGGCAATTTTTAATTTTGTGAAAATTTTATTATTGGTTAAGTGTTTTTCGATTTCAGGCTGGGGCCAAGGGGTCTTACCTCGTTTGTCAATTATCAGACCATTTAAGAAAAATGCTAAACGTGTATCGCTACACTCCTTAAATGCGTTATCAGTTTCTTTTTTCAGCCAGTCACTGATTTGGGTCCTTGTTGCTTTGTTTTCAGCCAAGGCAAATATGGAAATCATTTTTGCATCATTATAGTCAAAAATATATCTTATTCTTCGTAATACATCATTATTGTTCATAAGTTTTTTTATTTCATAATATTTATGGATAGATTGTATATGGTTTTTTGTATATTGGTCACTATACAATAATAAAGAACCTAAATCCAGGTCTGAAAGGATTTTATTCTTGACAAACAAGCAAGACTCAGGTAGATTGACTTTTTTATCCTGTAGCATTATCCGGTCAGTGCCAACATCATGAAAAACTAATCAATTTAAAAAAAGTAATATTGTCTGGACCGGGCGGTTTTTTCCGTTTGGACAATTAAGGAAAGATAAAGATGTCATTTGAAAATCTTGGTCTTAATAGTGAACTATTAAAGGCTGTTAAACAAGAAGGCTATGTAAAACCAACCCCAATTCAGACAAAGGCTATCCCCCAAATTTTTAAAGGTAGAGATGTTTTAGCAGGTGCCCAGACAGGTACCGGGAAAACAGCAGCCTTTGCTTTGCCTGTATTACAGATACTCAACGAAAACCCATTGAACAAGAAACGTAGAAGACCTCGTGTCCTGGTGCTAACTCCTACACGGGAGCTTGCTTGTCAGGTTGGAGAAAATATGCAGGCTTATGGCAGAAGGTTGTCTTTGAGAACAACTATTGTTTATGGCGGCGTAAATATTAATCCCCAGATAGATCGTTTCCGGCGTGGAATAGATATTGTTGTTGCTACTCCGGGCAGACTCCTTGACCATGCTCAACGTCATACCATGGATTTTTCCCGTATTGAATTTTTGATCTTGGATGAGGCTGATAGAATGCTTGATATGGGGTTTATCAAAGATATTCAAAAAATTATTGAATATCTCCCTGATGAGCGACAAAATTTGTTGTTTTCGGCAACATATACAAATAGTATAAAAAAGTTTGCCGATAGACTTTTAAACCATCCGGTTCATATTGAAGTTGCAAGGAGGAATACTGCAGCTGAAATGGTGACTCAATACGTTCACCCAGTGGAACGCGCCAGAAAACGAGAGCTGTTGTCCTCTTTGATACGTGGTGAAAAATGGAATCAGGTTCTGGTTTTTACCCGCACCAAGCATGGTGCTAACAGGCTTACCAAACAGCTTATGAAAGATGGTATAAAAGCTGCTGCAATTCATGGCAATAAGAGTCAGAATGTTCGCACCCGAACCCTGGCAGATTTTAAAAAAGGTGTTGTGCGAACCCTTGTGGCAACTGATGTTGCAGCACGTGGTTTAGATATTAACAGCTTGCCACATGTTGTGAATTTTGATCTTCCCAATGTTCCAGAAGACTATGTACATCGTATTGGCAGAACAGGTCGAGCCGGTCAGAATGGAATTGCTTTGTCCCTTGTGTGCAGAGAAGAACAGGGCTTTTTGATGAATATTCAAAAATTGCTTAAACAAAAGATTCTAGTCAAGGAAATTCAAGGCTTTCAAATGGAAAAGCAATCTAAAACCCCTGTAAATAAGACAAAAAGAAAAAGAGCTAAAGGACCATGGAAACAAAAAGAAAGAAGAACAAGATATAAGAGAAGCCATTAAATATTTAAAGAGGCATGGCAATTATGATATAAGATTGATTAATTGTTTTTTTAGAATATGGAATGACACAAAGGAATCATTATGGAACTTTCACTGGAAGATATTGCAAGGCATTTAGGAGTCGCATTAAATACTGTCCAACGTTGGGTCCGTCAGGGAAAACTCCCTGTCCAGAGAAAAGGTCTAAACTATACTTTTAAAAAGCAGAATTTAAAGAAATGGGCTGCTAAACATAACCTTGTATTATCTTTTAATGATAAAAAAGAAAAAGATATAAAAGATTTAGTACTACCAGATTTATCTGCTGTTATTAAAAATGGCGGGATTTATTATAATATTCAGGGAGACAGTGTTGATTCTGTATTAAAATCTGCATTGGATGCAATACAGAATATTCCTTTTGATCTAAAAGAGGAATTGGCAAAAAGGCTGATTGAGAGAGAAAATGTTTTATCAACGGGAATTGGGAATGGCATTGCTATTCCACATCCTAGAGAACAATTTGACAAGCTTGAGAATTCAATGCTTGCAATATGTTTCCTTGAAAATGAAATAGAGTATAATGCTTTGGATAAAAGACCCGTAAGCGTTTTATTTATTTTGTTGTGCAAATCCCTTGAGATACATTTACATGTGTTATCAACACTTTCGTTTTGTTTACGAGATAGCGGATTTGTAAGTTTTATTAAAAGTGCTCCTGATTATGATAAACTTATTGAAAGAATAGAAAAATTTCAAAATGATATGGTATGAAAATATCAGGTCAGTATTCATGGGAATAGAGTAAATGCTCTCTGTCAGATATTGGTATAAAATAATACATAATCGTATTTTTCATATGGATGACAGGCTTTTGCTTATTGTTGTCGGGTCAATTGTTGGTGTCTGCAGTGGGCTTGCAGCTGTTTGCCTGCGCCAATCCCTTGAAGCAGTTCTTGAATGGACCCATGCATTGAGCCATTATTGGTGGGTTTTCCTTGTGCCTGCAGCAGGAGCAGCACTCTCTTCAATTTACCTTGAAAAAATGACTAAAGAAGGACCAGGGCATGGAGTGCCTGAGATTATTTATGCTATCTCCAGATATGGCGGGTTGCTGCGGTTTCGTTCCAGTTATTCAAGGTTAGTATCAAGCTTTCTTACAATTGGCAGCGGAGGCTCAGCAGGTCCTGAAGCTCCTGTGGTCATGAGTGGGTCTGCCATTGGATCTAATATTGCAAAATTCCTTATGCTCAATGACCGCCAGCGGATTACCCTTGTGGGATGTGGAGCTGCAGGAGCTATTTCTGCAATTTTTAATGCACCCATTGCAGGTCTTGTGTTTGCAGTTGAGGTTATTCTAGGGGAATGGAAATTTGTTAATATAATTCCCATTGCAATTGCATCGGTCGCAGGAGCTGAGATGAGTCAGCTTATATGCCCGGGACAGGCTGTTTTTACACATCATCCGTTTCAGATTGCACCTATAGATGTTTTGGCAAGTTTGGGTCTTGCAATTATCACAGCATTGGTTTCTGTTATTTTTACAAGATCATTAAGAGGAATGGGTGGAATATCAAAACAAATACCTCTTCCTTTCTGGACAAGGGCAGCAATAGGCGGTTGTATAGTAGGGCTTGTGGGAATGCTTCTGCCTGTTGTACTTGGTGAAGGGTATCATCCTATACAATCCATGATTTCAGGCACATATCCCCTGGGTTTTATTATTATTATTATATCCCTTGGAGCAAAAATTTTTGCAACGGCAATGACTCTTGGCTGGGGCGGCTCAGGTGGGATATTTGCACCCTGCCTTGTAATAGGCAGTTTAACCGGTCTTGCTTTCCATAGAGGATTGTTTGTTTTATTACCTACACTTGGGAGTGCCGGAGAGGGAGCATATGCGCTCCTTGGCATGGCAGGTATCATAAGTGGTATGCTCCAGGCACCGCTTACAGGTATATTTTTAATAGTTGAGATCACAGGCGGCTATGAAACAATCCTGCCATTAATTGTGGTATCATCCATTTCATCCACTTTATGCCATTATATCGAACCTGCATCATTTTATTTAAAAGAACTGGTTGAGCGTGGGCAATTGCTCCGTCCGGGAAGTGATGCCAGGATATTATCTGATTTAAGTATTTATGAGTTGATTGATGATTCGTATATTCAAGTACCGCAAAATATGGTGTTTCGCAGTTTTTTAAATGTGATCAAAAAATCAGACAAATATTTTTTCCCCATCGTTGATGAAAATACCAAAGATTATCTTGGTTTGATCAGAATAAATACCATTCGCCAATATGCTCTGGAACCAGGTATGCACGATATTATTTTTTTAAATCAAATTATGGATCGCGATATTGTGACAGGCACTCTGGAAAATAGTTTACAGGAATTACTTGATATGATGGACTTAAATAATATAGATATTATCCCTATTCTGGAAGATGATAAATTTATAGGAATGATATCCAAGGCAAAAATACTGGACTTATATCGCAGGGAATTAATCATGCAGACAAGTGTTCAATAAGGACATATTATGAAAGGAGATACCTATGAATAAAAAATTATTGCACATCTTCAGAAACACACCCCTGGGCAGGGAAACTTTTTTACAATCATTATATTTTTGTAAAAAAACCAAGGTGGTGCCAATAGTCTATATCCCGGAAACGACCAAGTTTTTAATGTATTTTGCCCAGGATGCAGTCCAGATTGATTTGGATAATTCATATCTTACGTCTCCTGAAAAAGCTGTTGATCATGCAACAAGTTTGTTTGAGGAATTTAATTTTAAACCCATGTTTTTTAAGCCAAAAAATTATACAGCATCAACTCTTCCTGATATACCTACAAATTTTGATTTTATATGCCTGCCACGGTCAATTACCGATAGAACTGCTAAAATAGGCTTGGGGCATATTGGACCAAAAGTTAGAAGAATTGTAAAAACTGCAAGTTTTCCAACTTTGGTTACAAGTCCTGTTTTTAAGGAATGGAAAAGCATTGCAGTATTTTTTGGAGGATCAAATAATGCGGTTAATGCTGTGAAATTAGGTGCCAGAATTGGGAAAGCATCTGATTTGCCGGTTAAATTATATACAATTTTAGAAAAAGATGAATCCCATTATCGCAAGTTATTGGGTGAAAGTGGTCTGGAAAACGAATTGAATCAGGATGATGATTTCTGGTGCTTTCTTAAGAACGATATCTTTGAAGAGGCTTTGTATCAGGTTCCCCATGATGCTTTAATTATTATGGGTGCCTTTGGTCATGGCGTAATTAAAGACATCCTTTTTGGCAGTAAAATGGAGAAAATTCAATCAACTCTTACAAATAATATGTTGATTACCGGACCAAATTGTACTATTCCGCGATTATAAAATAATAGGTTTAGAAGGTGTAAATAAGAAATTAAGATCTCCTTATCTTTAGAGATCTTAATTTCTATATGGAAAATTGTTATTCAGGCTCCCAGATAGGCTTTTTTAACATCTCCGTTATTAAGAAGGCTGTTTGCTTCGCCTTCAAGCACAAGCTCTCCGTTTTCTATAACATAGCCTCTCTGGGCAAATTTTAAGGCAAGTCTGGCATTTTGTTCAACTAATAGTATTGTTGTCCCAAGTTTATTGATTTCTTTTAAAGCATCAAACATATCAAGCATTAATAATGGTGCAAGACCCATGGATGGTTCATCTAACAGCATTATTTTATGACCGCTCATATATGCTCTTCCCACGGCAAGCATTTGCTGTTCGCCACCGCTAAGGGTTCCTGCAAGCTGATCCTTTCTTTCTTTGAGCCTTGGGAAAAGATCAAAAACCCATTTTCGATCTTTTACAATCTGGTCTTTATCTTTTCTGGCAAAGGTGGCAAGGATTAAATTTTCCGTTACGGTGAGATTCCCAAAAATTCTTCTGCCTTCGGGAACATGGGATATTCCAAGTTTTGATACTACTTTATCTGCACTGTATTTAAGGATATTTTCTCCATTAAATTCTAGTATGGAACCATGTTCTGCAGGAATCATTCTTGAAATTGCTCTCAGAGTAGTGCTTTTCCCAGCACCGTTGGCGCCTATGATGGTTACTATCTCACCTGCTTCAATGGAAAAATTTATTCCATGCAAAGCCTTAATATTGCCATAAGAGACACGTAGATTTTCTATTTTTAGCTGCATTAACTTAAATCCTCCTTGCCAAGGTAAGCTTCAATAACTTTAGGGTTATTCTGAATATCTTCAGGGGGACCCTGGGCTATGATTTCTCCAAATACAAGGGTCTGAATATATTGGCATAATTCCATGACAAATTTCATTCTGTGTTCAATTAAGAATATGGCAACTTGAAAATCTTCATGTACCTGCCTGATAATTTTTATCATTTGAACAAGTTCATCAGGTGTCATGCCTGCTGTGGGTTCATCAAGAAAAAGAATTTTTGGATTTGTTGCCATTGCTCTTGCCATTTCAACCCTTCTTTGGGCACCATAGGGAAGGTTTGTGACAAGTTGGGCAGCGTGTTGTTTAATATCAAATATTTCAAGTAATTTATATGAATTATCTGTGATCTGAGATTCCTGCTTTCTACATGAAGAAGTATTGAAAAAAGCTCCAATAAGTCCATATGACAATTGTGAATAGTGTGCCATTTTAATATGTTCAAGCACAGTCATGTGTCTCCATAATGCAAGATTTTGAAATGTCCGCCCCAGACCTTTTGCTGCAATTTCATTGGTTGCAAGCCCAACAATATTTTCTCCCTGTAATTGTATTGATCCTTGTGTCGGTGTGTGAACTCCGGTTATTAAATTGAAAATGGTAGTTTTCCCGGCACCATTTGGTCCAATAAGCCCTGTAATCTGTTGAGGTTTAATATCTAAATCATAATTATATACAGCTCTTAACCCTCCAAAATAATGGGTCATTTTATTTACATTGAGCAATGATTCCATTGGATGACTCCGTTTCTCTTATTTATTTTTTGATCTGAAAAGTTTTTTTACATTAATTTCTTTAAATGAAATAAGACCATAGGGGCGGTAAATCATAACAAAAATAAGTATTAATGGAATGATAATCCATTTAAAAAGCTCAAGAGGTCTTAATGCTTCCCCCAGCACACTTATGCTGACAGCTCCCACAATTGATCCGATAATGGAATTTAATCCTCCAAAATATACCATGGCAAGTATCTCGGCAAGCCTTTGAATGCTGAACATGGCAGGGTTTACAAATTTAAGTACATGAACAAATAGCCCGCCTGCTATCCCTGCCCAGAAAGCACCAAACATAAAAGCTGTAATTTTGGTTTTTTTTGTTTTTACAGTCATGGATTCTGATGCTGCTTCATCATCACGTACTGCATTTAAGGCTTTACCCATAATTGAAGTGACAAAATTGTGTACAATCCATATTGTGAGAATTGTCCAGCAGAAAATTACAGGAAGGCTTGCATATTCTGGTTGGCCGCTAATACCACGGGCACCGTTAATAGCATTAATATTTTCAATGGCACTTTTTACAATAAACATGAACGCAAGGGATATAATAGCAAGATAATCTCCCCGTGTTCTAAAGGATGGAATCGCAACCAGCAGAGAGCTCAAAGCTGCTGCAGCTCCACCAATAATAAGTATAAAAGGGAAAAGCCATGGTCCAAGTGCGGGAGACAGCAATGCAGGGCCAAATAATTTGTCATTTACAAATAAAATCAGGGTAAGAATTGAAGAAATATAGGCTCCAATAGCCATAAAACCTGGATGAGAACATGAAAATTCTCCCTGATATCCGTTTATGACGTTTATACTGATAGTCAGTATAATAGATATCATTGTAAATTGAAGGACTTGTTCTCTGTACCCATTAATACCTGCCCATAAATGCATTATTCCATAAAAAAGTGCAAGATGGATAATGGTTGAAAAAAACACAGGCATTTTTTCTAATATGCCCGCAATTTTATTTGTCATGGGAGCTGTGAATTTAGATACTACCAACACCGGAATTAAATATACAATAATATCATAGGCTAATACGCTTGGTATCATTATCGGGTGTTTTAATATTACAAGAGTACCAAATAGCACAGGTATTTTTGGCAAGCCTAAAACCAGCGATATATAATCATATCCTAAAAAGTATTCGATTAGTACAGCTGCAAGAATACCTGACAGCCATCCAAATATTGGTACATCTGAAAATTTGTTTTTGAATTTTTTTGTTATTTCCATTAAAAATTCCTGTATATATCTATAAATTAAAGTCTTAGTTTTGCGCTATGTTCCATGCCGAAAAATCCCCTTGGTCTGTACGTAAGGATTAAAAGTATTATGGAATAGGCAATCAAATCTCTGAATGTTGATGGGAAGACCACGGCAACAAAGATTTCTATAAAACCTAATAAATAGCCTGCCATGGCAGCTCCTTTAATGGATCCGCGTCCACCAAGTATTGCTGCAACAAAAGCTTTCCATCCGACTAGAATACCCATATAAGGATCTAATATCGGATAAGCTTGCCCGTAAAGAATCCCTGCCACAGAAGCAAGCCCTGCACCAATGGCAAATGTTAAAGGAGCAATGACATTAATTGATACACCCATTAAAGGGACGGCTAAAAAATCATACGACATGGCTCTCATTGCCATTCCCCATTTTGTTTTCTGGATTAAACCATGGAGGGCAAGCATTAAAAATAAGGAAATAACAATTACCATGACTTTAACATTGGTAAAATAAACTCCGCCTATATCATAGGTTATAGACTCCATTAACGGAGGGAAACTTAATCTTTTTGCACCCAGAAAAATAAGGATACCGGTTTCAAAAATAATACCAATCATTAAACCGGTAATGGCAGCTGATGCACGGGGCGCCTGGCGCAAAGGTCTATAACCGGCAACTTCCACAAAGACTCCAACCCATGAGGCAAGGAACATAGTCACAACCACGACAGCCACAAAAATCAGCCACGAAGGTAAAATAGCAGAAAAGACTGCAATAAAAAGCGTTGCAATGGCAAAACCAATATAGGTTCCAACCATAAAAATATCACCGTGGGCAAAATTAAAGACCATTAAAACGCCGTATACCATTGAATATCCAATGGATATTACAGCATAAAAACTTCCCCACTGGAGTGCGTTGATCAGGTTTTGAAGAAAATAATCCATTAACCGGCTCCTGTTGTTTTATACACGATAATTGCTGCACCTTTGGGAAATGATAAATGATATCAATACAAAGGTACAGCAATGATTGATCTAAATTATTGAATCAGTGAGTCCTGAATCAAAGTATATAAAATTGATTAGGGGCAAACTGATTTATAAAATTCATATTTGCCTTTATCATTAATTTTTACGATAACTGCACATTTGATTGGATCACCTTCTTCAGTAAAAGTCATGTTTCCGGTGATACCGGCAAAATTTTTAATTTTTGCCAATGCATCACGAACCGCTGTTCTGTCAGTTTCAATTTTTCCTGTAAGCTTGCCTGCATTTTCAATTGCCTGCTGAGCTAAACGTAATGCATCCCATGTAAGGGCAGCAACATCATCAGGGGTATATCCGTGTTTTGCTTTATAGCGGTCAATAAATGCTTTTGTAGCACCTTTTGCTCCGGCTGCAGCATAATGTGAAGAAAAGAATTGTCCATAGCAGGGTTCTCCACATAGTTCAACGGTTTCTGCAGATCCCCAGGAATCACTGCCTACAATGGGTCCTTCAAATCCTAAATCTTTTGCCTGTTTTACGATTAAAGGGACTTCATTATAATATTGAGGAGTGAAAAGTACCTGGGCTCCTGATCTTTTTATTTTTGTAAGTTGAGAAGAAAAATCAGTATCTTTGGTTGTGAAACTTTCAAAAGCAACTACAGAATCTTTCCCATGCTTTTTTTCCCATGCAGTTTTAAATACTTCTGCAAGACCTTTTGGATAATCAGATGCAATATCATAAAGTACTGCAGCTTTGGTAAAACCAAATTCTTCAGTGATAAAATTTGCTACAACAGGTCCCTGAAAAGGATCAAGGAAACATCCACGGAACACATATGGTCTGTTTAAAGTAGTTGCAGGGTTTGTTGACCATGGGCTGATCATGGTGGTTTTGTAGGAGTTGGCAACTTCACCTGCCGGAACTGCCTGGGAAGAAGCCTGGGGTCCGACAATAGCAAGGACATCATCCTGGGTAATCATTTTGGTATTAGCCTTTACAGCAGAGTCAGGTTTTGATTCATTATCTTCAATAACAAGCTCAACCTTGTATTTTTCTCCGCCTACTTCAAGACCACCTGCTTTATTAATATCTTCAAGCCACATTTGAGCTGCGTATTTTGTCCCTTCACCAACTTTTGGAATATCACCAGTAAGCGGTGCATTGATTCCAATTTTAATTGTCGTTTCTCTTTTGCCACATCCGCTGAATGTGAGCATCGTCATAATTACAGATAGTATTACCAGAAAAGTAATCTTTCTCATTTTACCCCCTTAAAATAATTTTAGTTTTCAGACCTTTTTTTAAACCATCCTCTTATCTACAAAATTACCCAACACCCTATTATAATTTTTATTCTTATTCAACTTGTTTTAATAAAAAAAAATCAAATCAGATAGTAAAAATTAATTTAATAAAATATTTTTCATGATTGTGATAAGTGCCAGGGAAAGCCTTTTTGAGGCAAGTTTGGTATTCCATTGACTTTTATCTCGTTCGCCTGCAAAATTTGATCCTGCGCGAATTTCAATAAAAGGCAAATTGTATAGCAATGCAATATGAGCCAGGGCAGCACCTTCCATAGCTTCCACAAGGGGGGAAAAAGATTTTGATAAACCAGATAAAGTTTTTTGCCCTGATGTTATTGTTGATACGGTAATCCCCGGACCTTTAGCAATAAAGCATTCCCTGGCTAAACTGGTTGTTCTAAGGATTTGATAAGCAAGGTCTGTATACTTGTCTGTGAAACAATAAATACCTGATTTTGTTGCAGGTTTGTCTTGGATTAATTCAAAGGGAAGGGCATCGGGCTTTAGATGGTTTGAATCGGACTCAATACCTGTATGAATATATATCTCTTTATTTACAATAACAATATCGCCTAATTTAAGAGTTGCTTTCTTGAATAGACCGCCATAACCTGCCTGTATTATAATCTTGGGGTTTGTATGCTCAAGGGCAATGGTAAGACCATGAGCAGTGTTGATTATTGATGGACCTGTTATGATTAAATCATAGTTGATTTTGTTAACAACAGCAGAAAGGATGACTTTATTTGCAGATAATTTGGTTTCAGATGTGATTTCAGATACTTTTAATAAATCAGATACTTCATTTATAGTTGCTGAAACAAGGAGAATATCATTTCCCATTAATATGTTCCACAATTGCTTCTAAGGCAAGAGAATATCCAAAGGTACCAAGACCTGTTATCTGACCTGTCACAATATCTGAAAGCATTGATTTGTGCCTGAATTGTTCTCGTTTATAGATGTTTGAAAGATGGACTTCAATAATAGGGATATCAAGGAGCAAAAGAGCATCTCTGATTGCAACGCTTGTGTGAGTATAAGCAGCCGGGTTTATAATTACCCCGTCTTTGCTTGACGAGTCAATTTTTTGATTAAAAATATTATGAATTTTTTCAACTATTTCGCCTTCATGATTGGATTGAAACGCTTTAACCATGACCCCAAGTTTTTTTGCTTTTTGATTCAGCCCGGCATTGATATTATCAAGGGTTTTATCCCCATAAATATCAGGTTCTCTTTTGCCAAGCATGTTAAGGTTGGGTCCATGGATAACATGGACCCTTATTTTTTTTTCTATAACCATTTTTTAGATTTTGGTTATACCTTTTTTAAGCTTCTACTGCAAACCCAAGATTAAATGCTTTTAAGTTCATTTCAGTAAAAGCTGGTTTTGTCACTCGTTTTATGGCTTCTTCCATTTTGTCTTTTGTAAATGAGATGCCTTTTGATTTTAAAAGAGCTCCTAAAAGGACAATATTCATTGTCAAAGGACTTCCTGCCTCTTTTGCAAGCTTCATAGCATCAAAGGCTATTAAAGAGGATGTCTCTTTTTTGATTATTTTTTTCATTTCTTCGATATCAGGATATGTTCCAAGCCCTATAGCAACTGTAAATGGAGGAAGTGGAGCAGTGTTTGTCACTATTTTAGTGTTTTTACTGCATCTTGGTAATGCTCTTAAGGTTTCAGAAGGTTCAAAACCTAAGAGAACATCAGCTTCACCATTTGTAATAAGAGGGCTTGCTGCATCTCCAAATACTATTGAAGACTCAACAATTCCTCCGCGTTGTGCCATGCCATGTATCTCACTCATACGGATTGGCACATCAGAGAGAAGGGCAGCTTCTCCAAGAACTTTAGATGCTAAAAGATTACCCTGTCCTCCAACTGCTACAATTATTAATCTGGTTGTTTCCATTATATATAATCCTTTGTTTATTTAAATTAATCCTTTAAAGGAACAATAGCATTCTCAGGGCAGATTTGAGCACAGACTGCACAGCCTACGCATGTGGTAGGATCAATATTCACCTTTTCATTTTCAATAAAAAATGAAGGGCAGGCAATTGTATTTATGCAGTCTCTGACATTGGTGCATTTGTCAGTAATATGGAACGGGCGCATTTTACGTGATTTCAGATTTTTTAACAAAATCGCGCAAGGCTCCTGGGATAAGATGACTGAAACACCTTTAAAGGCTAATGCCTCTTTGATCTGCTCAATACTCTTTTTTACTTTAAAAGGTTTCAGCACTGTAACATGCTCCACCCCAAGAGATCTTACTACTTTTTCAATGGAGATTCTATTATACCCTTTAAAGTTCAAGGCTTCCATATCAACACCAGGATGAGGCTGATGCCCTGTCATTGCTGTTATGCCATTTTCAAGAATAATCAGGGTAAGGTTGTGATTATTAAACACAGCATTAACAAGACCTGTTATCCCTGAATGAAAGAATGTGGAATCACCTATAACAGGAACAACTTTTTTATTTGTTACTTCTGAAAAACCGCAGGCAGAACTGATGGATGCTCCCATGCAAATCACTAAGTCACCAGTGTTAAGAGGTGGCAGGAATCCAAGAGTATAGCAACCAATATCAGTCGGGACAATAATGTCCATATCCATATTTTTGGCAGCTGTTTGAAGTTCATAAAAAGTTGCTCTATGAGAACAGCCTGAACATAAATTCGGCGGTCTCTGGGGTATTTCAGGAAAATTATCAGGGCTGATATTCTTTGCAGGTGTATAGTTTATGTCAAAGAATTTTGCTATTTTTTCTCTTACGAGTCCAGGATCATATTCATATAAACGGGAGAAAAGTTCCGGGCTTTTTCCTGCAATGGGGATGGTTATACCTTCTTCCTGGGCAAAAGCTTTAACAGCTTCTTCCATAAAAGGTTCGCCTTCTTCAATAATTAATACCTTTTCACAGGAACCAACAAATTGTTTTATCATTTTTGATGGTAGAGGATTAGAAAGTCCTATGCGCAGAATTTTTATTTTTCCGTCAAGGTTTAGATCTTTTACTGCATCAGATGCATATAGATAACTTACTCCATTACAAATAATACCAAGTTTGCCTTCACCTTTGATAAAATTTTCTTTGCAATTTTCTGAAATTGCAAGGGTCTTATCCAGGTTCTCAAGGAGTTTTACATGAAGGTTTCTCGCAACAGCAGGCACTGTAACCCATCTTGAAGGGTCTCGGTTAAAATCGCCTTTTGTTTCTCTTTTTTTCATTTCTCCAAGATCGACAAACGCACTTGAATGATTGATTCTTGTTGTGGTCCTTAAAATTACAGGTTCGCCTACTTTTTCAGAAAGTTCAAAGGCATATTTTGTCATTTCTTTTGCTTCTCTTACCGACGAAGGCTCAAGTACCGGGAGACCGCCAAATTTGCCATAATACCTATTGTCCTGCTCGTTTTGGCTTGAAAACATATATGGGTCATCAGCAGTAAGAACGACAAGTCCGCCTTTTACCCCTAAATATGCAAGGGTCATTAAAGGATCAGCCGCAACATTCAACCCTACATGCTTCATCATGCACATGGTTCGTACACCTGATATGGCTGCTGCCGCTGCAACTTCAAGAGCAACTTTTTCATTGGTACTATATTCAAAATAAAGGTCTGATTCCTTTGACATTTGAAACAGATTTAGTGAAATTTCAGAAGATGGTGTGCCAGGATAGGTCGTTGCAAATGCAACACCAGCTTCAATTGCTCCTCTGGCAATTGATTCGTTACCAAGAAGCATAATCTCCTTACCGGGAGAATCGTTTAGAAGTTTGTGCATTAGTCCTCCTTAATTATTAGCATACAGCTTTTCTGCATCTTCAATAGATGCAGCATATCCTTTGAACCCCTCAACATCTTCACATGAATTAACTGAAGAAGAAGCAAAAAAACCTTCAACCATAGTTTTTTCACCATGTTTTATTAATCCCATGAACAGGACAGGCACTAAAGATAATCCGTTTTTTCCGGCTTTGACTGCAAAATCATGGGGCTTATTGCCATGATATACAGCAAAGAGTTCTTTTTGAGCAGGCATGATTTGAACAATCTGGGGATGTTCATGGTGATCATGCGAGTGCGTATGTTCGCCACAATGGTTACACATATTATTTACCTTTCATTTGGGTATCCTTTTCAACTCTTTGAGAATAAATTTCAGGGATACCAGCTTTAATAATTTTTTCAGCAGCCTTTTTATTGTCATATGTTACAAAACGCGGCTCAATGGTCATTGCCCTGGAATCCCAGATTATATATTTCGCATAAATACTGTTATCCCGAGGTTGCCCCACACTACCTGTATTTACAATATAGCTATTATTGTTGTCAAGGTTAAGCTTTTTTTTATCCAGCTGGGCAATATTGATTTGTCCCTTGCAATATTCGTATAAGCCCAGGTGGTGAGTATGCCCTACAAAAGATATTTTTTCCGGAAGAGTTTGCATTATTTTAGAAAGATCAGTTTTGGATTCATGCTGGATATATCTGGTAATGGAGTCCGGGGGAAGACCGTGCACAAAACGGCACTTATCATATATAATATAATCCTTAAAAGTTTTAATATATTCTAAAGATTCCACAGATAGTAATTTTTTATTAATCAACAGAGCTTTTTTTGCATTCTCATTAAATGTTGTAAGATAATCTTCTTTAATACATGCTAATTCATGGTTGCCAAGGACAGATTCTATTCTATTTTTTTTTATTGCTTGAATAATGTCTTCAGGATCAGCTCCATATCCAATATTGTCCCCAAGGGAAATGATTTTATCAACTATTGATTGTTGAATATCATCCAGAACTTTTTCAAAGGCTTCAAAATTACTATGAATATCTGAGATGATTGCAATTTTCATGATTTAAATTTTTGAATTTCATCTTTTGAAAAACCATAAACAGAATTACAATGGTGGCAGGTAATCTCAAGGGGGAATGAAGAAGAAGCTAAAATTTCATCAATATCCTCCTGGGGAAGTTTTGAAACATAATTACTCATTTGTTTTTTGCTGCACCTGCAGAAGAATTCAACTCGCCTATTATCTAAAAATACAGGGTTAAGTTTACTAAAGTTTTTTAATATTATGGTTTTTGGGTCTGAGTCGCCATTAAAAATTTTATCTGAAAATTCTGAATTGGTTGATTTTATATTTTGAAGGATCTTTTCAGCTTGGGTCAAAATATTTTCATCTGCACCGGGCATTGCCTGAAGAAAGATACCTCCTGCTCCTGCTACTTCTCCTTTAGAATTAAAATCAATACTTAGTTTAAAACCTGTGGGGGTTTGTTCAGAGCTTAAAAAATAATTTGCAAGGTCCTCTGCAATGCTACCATATTCAATCATTATCTGCCCTGAATACGGGGTCTTAGCATCTTCAAGGTATTTAGTCACAGTTAAAAATCCTGCGCCAAAAAATTGAGATAATGATTTTATATTTTCAGGGTTTTTAATATTAAGATGACTGTTTTTAAGATAGCCTCTTACTTCACCAAATACATTGGATTCAACATCAATTCCTTTAATAGGACCTGAACATTTTATATTAATACTTATTCTGTCTTTACTTTTAAGATTGGAAGTCAGAAGTGCTGCTGCGATATAAGTGTGCCCGAGCAACAAGGTCTCAACAATATCGAGTTCATGGTTTGCTCGCATTTCTTTTATCATGCGTGTTGTTTTAACAATAGCACCTCTAATTGAGCCGTCTGCCAAGAGAAAAGAATAAAGTCGATCATTAAAAGCAGCTTTTAGTTGCTCTTTAGTATTTTTGTGGAATATATCTTTTTTTATCATTTGTTAATTATATTTTTAAACCGGGGTTGTTAATATTTATTTTTTATTAATATAAATTTAAATATCATGAAAATTGAGAAATTAACAGAAAAGTTTATTTATTGTTGCTGATAAAAAATCCAAAGGTAACAACGGCAATGGTAATGCATTTGAAAAACATCCAGCCTGAAAAAGCAGCAGTAATAGGTTTAATTCATGGGATAATAATTATAGTTTAAAATATAAATCTAACAGCAACAAATCCTGCTATTAAAAGGATGACAAATACAATTGCAAGAATATTAAAATATTTATTGATAAATGTTTGAATACCAGGACCAAAAAAATATATTAAACTGCCGACAAGTATGAATCTCAAAGTCCTTGACATTGCAGAGGCAATAATAAAAATAGGAAAATTAATGGAAAAAGCACCTGCAGAAATTGTAAAAAGTTTGAATGGTATGGGAGTAAAACCTGCAATGGCAACAGCCCATGCATTATATTCTTTATATAATGAACCTAAATATTCGATTTTATCGGTTAAATGATAAAAACTTATGATTCTGATACCTATTAAGTCCATAAACTGCCAGCCTATAAAATATCCTAAACAGGCTCCGAATATAGATCCTATGCTGCATACCATGGCAAATTTATAAGACTTTTTTGGAGCACCTACAGCAAGGGCAATCAGTAATACATCTGGTGGAATAGGGAAAAAAGAAGATTCACAAAAAGCAATAATAAAAAGTGCCCATATTCCTCCGGGGCGTTCTGCCCATTGTAGAACCCAGTCATAGAGTTTTTTCAATATCAGGTATCCTTCCATCCATGTCGGCCAACGAGTTTTACAAATCTGCATCCGCCAAGGTTTGTGGTTTTAATGCCGGTATTTGTTTTTGTAATAACCATAAGTTCCTGGGTCAAATTGTTCCCAACAGGCATTATAAGTTTGCCGCCGGAGCACAATTGATTAATTAGCGGGTCAGGGATTTTTTCTCCACCTGCAGTAACAATAATAGCATCAAACGGACTCTCTATCTCCCATCCCAGAGTGCCATCAGAATATTTTGTTATAATATTATGATATTTTAATTTATCAAAGAGTTTTTTGGTGTTTAAAAAAAGAGTATTGTTTCGTTCGATTGTATATACACGGCTGACAATGTCAGCAAGTACTGCAGCTTGATAACCTGAACCTGTACCTATTTCAAGGACTCTTTCATTGCCTTGAAGTCTAAGGGCCTGGGTCATTTCAGCAATAATATAAGGTTGGGAAATAGTTTGACCTTCTCCAATGGGCAGAGGATGGTCGCCATAGGCTGTCTCACTGAGAGCTTCATTTACAAAGAGATGCCTTGGTATGGTTTTCATGGCTTTAATCACTAAGGGATCGGTTATGCCACGGGAGATGATTTGATTGTCCACCATGTCATTTCGCCAGCGATTAAATTTTTTAGATTGTTCAATCATAGCAGGTTTCATAGCAGGAATCAT
>CAZTEM010000024.1:0-10670 GCA_964612755.1 uncultured Desulfobacterales bacterium
ATCTTATTTTTATCTTGACAGAATAATTACAAAACTATATAATCCGGTGTTTTATAGACTATCAATAAGCTTATACAGATATAAGAAATTATATAGTTTTTTTATAAAGGAGATATATAAGAATGTACGCAGTTATCAAGACCGGGGGTAAACAATATAAGGTTCAAGAAGGCACCATCCTCCAGGTTGAAAAATTAGATCATAAAGAAGGTGATAAGGTCGAATTCAATGATGTTTTGATGTATTCTGACGGTGAAAATGTCACTCTTGGCAGCCCTGTTCTTGACAAAGCAATTGTAAAAGCAACTATTGTAAAACAGGCAAAAGACAAAAAAGTCCTTGTTTTCAAGTACAAAAGACGTAAAGGGTACAGAAGAATGAGGGGACATAGACAAAACTTTACAGAAATCAAAATTGATTCTATCACAGCCTGATATATTTTAAGGGAGGCATAAAATGTCACATAAAAAAGCAGCTGGAAGTACTAGAAATGGTCGTGACAGTAACGCCCAGAGACGAGGCGTAAAAAAATACGGCGGACAGCAGGTCCTTGCAGGGAATATCCTTGTAAGACAGGTTGGAACATCAATCCACCCGGGTCAAAACGTTGGAATGGGCAAAGACTATACTCTTTTTTCTAAAATTGACGGCGTTGTCTCATATGAAAGACTGGGACGCAGCAGAAAAAAAGTCTCTGTTTATGAAGCGTGAAATTTGTAGATGAAGCAATAATTACCGTCCAATCCGGTAAAGGCGGAGCCGGGTGCGTTAGTTTCAGAAGAGAAAAATTCATTGAAAAAGGCGGACCCGACGGCGGCAACGGCGGCAGCGGCGGAGATGTCATACTTAAAGTAAATCCTGCAAAAAGAACTCTCTATGATTTTCGTCGTCAAAAGCTTATCAAGGCTCAGAACGGCACTCCTGGTCAAGGCAAACAAAGACATGGCAGAAATGGTGTTGATAAAATCATAGAACTGCCCCAGGGCACTGCAATTACTGATCTTGAAACCAACAAGGTCATAATAGACCTCACTGACAATAATCAATCATTTATCATTGCCCAGGGCGGCATGGGTGGAAAGGGCAATAAACACTTTTCCACATCTACCAATAGAACCCCCAGATTTGCCCAACCCGGCATGCCGGGTATTGAACTCAAAATAAAACTGGAATTAAAATTAATTGCCGATGTGGGACTGGTTGGTCTGCCCAATGCAGGCAAGTCCACTCTTATCAGCAGAATCTCAAAGGCAAGACCTAAAATTGCAGACTATCCTTTTACAACCTTGACTCCAAACCTTGGCATGGTTGAGCCGGAATTTGGAGAGCCCTTTGCTGTGGCTGATATTCCCGGACTCATAGAAGGTGCACACAAAGGAACAGGATTAGGCATACAATTTTTGAAACATGTGGAAAGGACAAAGATTCTTCTCCACATCATTGATGTCTCTCAAATCAACCCTGACAACCCTCTGTCTGAATTTAATCTCATCAACAATGAGCTTGCTAAACACAGCTCAAAGCTTGCTAAAAAAAAGCAGATAATTATTTTAAATAAAATAGATCTCACTGACTCTGATGAAAAAATCAAATTGTTTAAAAATGCATATTCAGGCTCTGAAGTTTTCCCTGTTTCTGCTGCCACAGGAAAAGGTACAAGAGAACTGATATCAACAATGGCAAAAGCATTAAATATAGAGTGAAAATGAATATAGGTCTGTTTGGCGGAACTTTTAATCCTCTGCACAATGGTCATATTGAAACAATAAAATATGTAGCGGACAAGTTTGCTTTAGAAAAAGTTATTTTTATTCCCTGCGCCATACCTCCCCATAAAACAATGACAAACCTTGCCAGTGCAGAAGACAGATTTAAGATGGTAAGCAAGGCTCTGAACAACATACCAAAACCTTATAAATTTTCTGTATCAGACATAGAACTGCAACGTAAAGGTCCTTCTTTTACAATTGATACAATAAGAGAATTTAAAAAAATATATACTAAATCTACAAAATTCTTTTTTATCATTGGATCAGATGCTTTTTTAGATATTCAGACCTGGAAAAATTTCAAAGAGATATTTAATGAACTATGTGTTATTATAATGTTACGCAATCAAACAATGGAAACAAAAAATCTCATGGAAAAAATCAGATCCTGTATTAAAACAAATATATCAAGTGATTATAAATTTAATAATAAAAACAATAGTTTTTTACATAATAATAAAAAAGAAGTTTATATTGCTGATGTCCCGAACATTGCTGTTTCTTCAACAATTATTAGAAAATACATTAAACAGGGCGTATCCATAGAACAAATAACGCCCCATGAGGTTGCAAAACAAATTTATGAAAAAGGATTATATTTATGACAATTAATAAGACTCTTGATGAGTTTTTAAAACCTATATTCTCAAGAAAGCCTGCATCTGTAATTGCTTTGGATGTACATGATTTGACATCATATACTGATAACATAATTGTTGTTACAGGCACATCAACGCGCCAGACAAAGTCAATGGCTGATCACATATATACAGATTTGAAAAAAAAGGGCAAAGAAGCCCTTGGTGTTGAAGGCATGAAACAAGGAAGTTGGGTCCTGATTGATTTTGGATGGGTTATAATTCATGTATTTGACCAGGAGACCAATGAATTATATGATCTTGGGAGCCTCTGGGCAGATGCTCCAAAAATTGATCTTACACATTTTGAATAATTCTAAAAAAGGATAAATCCCATGGCAAAAGATAAAACAGATTTAAATGTCTTGATTATTCTTGATGGCTGGGGAATCAACCCTGACAGAAAGGGAAATGCTTTTGCCCTTGCTGAAACCCCTTTTCTTGACATGCTTGAAAATCAATACCAATGTTCAAAACTTGAAAGTTCAGGCGAGGCAGTCGGGCTTCCTCCCAATACCATGGGCAACTCAGAAGTAGGTCACATGAATATCGGTGCCGGCAGAAAAGTTTTCCAGGATCTTGTTAGAATCAATCAGGCTATTTCCGATAAAACATTTTTTGAAAACACAAAATTCCTAAATCTTTTTGACAAAATAAAAGCAAAAAATGGAGCGCTCCATCTATTTGGACTTTTATCCAATGGAGGTGTTCATGGTCATATTGATCATATTTTTGCGTTAATTGATATGGCAAAAAGTTCCGGGATAAAAAACCTTTTTATCCACCCAATTATGGATGGAAGAGATACTGGTCCTAAAAGTGGTCTTAAATTTCTCCAAAGTTTACAAGACTACCTGGACAACAAACAATATGGCAGAATCGCAAGCATTGTAGGAAGATACTATGCCATGGACAGAGACACAAGATGGGACCGGGTTGAAAAAGCTTACAGGCTTTATACTGAACCTGGCTCTGATTTTGCTGATGATCCTGTTATGGTTGTAAAAAATTCCTATGAAGCAGGTAAAACAGATGAATTTATTGAGCCTGTCAGCATTCGAAATAATTCTGAAGACATTGACAATATTGTTAAAGATGATGATGGAATTATCTTTTTTAATTTCAGGGCAGATCGCGCAAAAGAAATAACCAGGGCTTTTACCCAACCTGATTTTACAGAATTTAAAAGAATTCAAATCAAGCTTGCAGGTTTTGTATGCATGACTCAATACGATGAACATTTTGATCTGCCCGCAGCTTTTGAACCTTTGGCATTAACCAATGTATTTGGTGAAGTCATAAGTAATCAAGGACTTTCACAATTAAGGCTTGCCGAGACTGAAAAATTTGCCCATGTTACATATTTTTTTAATGGCGGTAATGAAAAAATTCTTAAAAATGAAGAACGTGTGCTTATACCATCTCCAAGAGATGTTGCAACCTATGATGAAAAACCTGAAATGAGTGCTTTTAAAATTGCTGAGGCAGCCATTGAAAATATAAATAAGGATAAGTTCTCATTGATTGTTATTAATTTTGCAAATATGGATATGGTAGGACACACAGGCATACTTGACGCTGCTGTTCAGGCTTGCAAAGTTGTTGATAAGGCTTTGGAAAAAGTTGTGAAAAAAGTCTGGGAAAAGGGCGGAACTGCATTTATTACTGCTGACCATGGAAATTCCGAACAAATGATAGCAGATAATGGTGAACCCCATACTACACACACATTAAATCCTGTTAAATTTATTGCTGCCGGGGAAAAATTTAAAAAATCAAACCGGAATAATACGGAAATGTCTGACGGGATACTTGGTGATATTGCACCTACAATCCTTAAAAATATGGATATTAATATCCCGACAGAAATGACCGGACAAATATTGATTAAATTTTAATTAGAGACCCCCTGATTAAAGCTCTTTATTGCAATACCTGCATACTTTTGCACGTTTCTTTATAATCTCTGCACAATAGGGGCATTCCCTTGTAAAAAGCCGTTCATGGAGTTGTTCAACCGCTGTATCAACTCTTTCCTGCAAAACCGGTGGAAATTTATGATTGATAAAATGTTCAATTGCTTCAATTTCACCAAGTTCTTCAACCATTTCTACAGCTTTAAGACGAACCTTGCCAGGCCATTTTGAATCCAATGCCATCTTAAGCAATTCATCCCACTCTTTTGCCATATAATGATCAGTAAGCAAGGAAAACCCCTGTTTTGCCGCTTCTTTTCTGGCTTGTTGCTCTATTATGGCAGCATCGTTTAATTCCTGCCCTTTCCCACCCATGGGGCTGAATACAGGCATATACTCAAAATGTTCAGATCCTGGTTCCTGAATACATCGATATGAAGCGGCTGCCTCCATACTCTCCTGAAGATGTTCCCATCCCTTGTTATATGATCCACACTTATCGTTAAAACATACAAAAAGATATGGTGTACCCCAGCCAAGACCATCACCACAGGAAATCTGAGGTACTTCCCATAATGTCATCTCGCTTTTACAATGGGGGCATATAGGTTTGTCCATCTCAATATATTTTTTTAAAAGTTCTTCTTTTGTTTCAAACGCCATTATAATTTCTTTCCTTTATCGGTTTATCTTGTCCGAAAAAGTAAGCATCGCTGAAAATTTGTCAAACAAACCTATTGCACATTATATTTATTTACGCATCATTCAATCACTGCAAGTACGGCATCTTTAGCTACAGATTCTCCAACTTCAAAATTAATTGCTTTAACCACACCTGATTTTGGAGCAGGCAATGCGTTCTCCATTTTCATAGCTTCAATAACAACAACAATATCACCTTCATTTACAGTATCTCCAACATTTTTTTCATACCGGATAATAATACCTGGCATGGGGGATTTTAAATCTGTTCCTGACCCTGATGACACAGCAGCTGGTTTTGTTTCAGGCTTTGGAGGTGTTGATTTAGCCGGTGCAGGTGTTGCAGGAGCTGGCGGAGCTGCAGAAGGAGCCGGTGCAGCAGGAGCAGGAGGTGGCGGAACCACTAAACCCTGGGTTGGAGGAGCAGGTGGTACCTGCGCAGGCTGCTGGACCTGAGCATATGCAAGAACAGGAGCTCCTCCCACCTCATCAACGCCCACTTCAATATATTCTCCATCCACAAAAACATTAAAAGTCCGCAAATTTTCACTCTTTTCAGGAGCGTCCATTGTACAAACCTTTTCAATAAGCTCACCGCATTTTGCCTTTTTGACAAGTTCAGCTTCTTTTTCAATATCTTCCATGGTAACTGGTTTAAGTTCCGCAGGGATTTCTTCTTTACCATATTTACGTCGAAGATATTGTGTACCTGTTACAGGAAACAATGCATAAACAAGAAGATCATCATCATCAACCGCAAGGTCGCCTATTTTTTCCTTTGCTTTTTCAAGCTCCGGCGCAAGGGTCTCTGCAGGTCGACATGTTATTGGTTTGTCACCTTTATCATATCCTTTTAAAACTTTTTTCTGCACATCAGGATCAATGGGGGTAGAAGTTTTCCCATAAAGGCCATAACACAAATCTTTAACCTGGGCTGTTACCATTTTATATCGGTCATCACCCTTATCAAACAATACATTATTTACAGTCTGGGTACCAACAATCTGGCTGGTTGGAGTCACAAGAGGCACTTGACCCAATTCTTTTCTAACCCTGGGAAGTTCCTTATACACTTCATCAATTCTGTCCAGGGCATCCATTTCCCTTAATTGATTTACAAGATTTGAAAGCATTCCACCCGGAGTTTGATGAATTAAAACATTGGTATCAATAACCGACACTTTTGTATCATCTAATAAATGTTTATATTTAGGTAAAATTGTTTTTTCAAGAATTTCATTAATATCAGATAATGCTTTGACATCAAACCCGGTATCTCTGTTTGTCCCGAGCAATGTCATTACAAGGGGTTCCAAAGCAGGATGGGATGTCCTGTAAGCATAGGGAGAAAGACAGGTATCAAGGATATCCACGCCTGCTTCCACAGCTTTAAGATGTGTCATGGGTGCCATACCAGATGTGAAATGGCTGTGAAGGTGAATCAAAGGAGAGACTTCTTTTTTTAACGCCTTGATAAGCTTATATGTATCATAAGGAGCCATGAGCCCTGCCATATCTTTTACACAGATACTGTCAGCACCCATGTCCTCAAGCTCTTTTGCTTTTTTAATATAATATTCAAGATTATATACATCTCCGCCCATTCTTGGCTCTGTTAATGAATAGCATATTGTACCCTGAAAATGTTTTCCGCATTCTTTTATTACAGGGACAACAGCTTCAAAATTCCTGTAGTCGTTTAAGGCATCAAAGGTTCTGAAAATATCCATGCCATTGTCAGAAGCCCTTTTTACAAACAACTTTGCAACATCATCAGCATAATTTCTATAGCCCACAAGGTTTTGCCCGCGAAGAAGCATGGCAAAAGGAGTCTTTTTAAAATATCTTTTTAAGGTTCTAATCCTTTCAAAGGGATCTTCATTTAAAAAACGGTGCATGGTATCAAAAGTTGCACCACCCCACATCTCAACTGCCCAGAATCCTATTTCATCCATTTTTTCCGCCACAGGAATCATATCTTCTGTTCTTCCCCTGGTTGCAAAAAGTGATTGATGCCCATCTCTGAGGGATAGGTCTTCAATCATAAGCGGATTTGAAGCTTTTGGTCTGTCTTTTTCATATTGAATCCCTGTCATTTCTACACTGCCATGTTCACTCATATTTTTCTCCTGAAATTATATTTTTAAGCTTTTATTTAAAATTATCTTATTTTCATCAACACCATTGAATTTTGCTGCATCTGGGTCAATCTGCCGGCATTTGTCCAGGCATTAAAGTTTCTTGGTCCTTTGCCGGATATTTCCCTATCAGGCATTGCAAGACTTGCAGCATTATCATTTTCAAAGGATTGAGAACTATAACATGCTGCTTCTTCCATGGTTTTAATATATGTAAAGACTGCTGCGGTGGCTGCTGCAATTTTCTTTTTTTCCATTTATTATTTCCTTTTTCTATTACCTTGGTTTACATTGGAATATTACCATGTTTTTTAGCAGGTCTCATTTCACGTTTTGTGGAAAGGGCGTTTAAGGCATCAATGAGACGCGGTCTTGTTTCTGCAGGTCGTATAATCGCGTCAACATACCCCCTTTCAGCTGCACAATAAGGATTTGAAAATTTTTCTTCATATTCACCAATCAATTCTTTTCTTCTGGCACCAGGGTCATCTGCATTTTTTATTTCCTTTGCATGTATAATATTTGCAGCACCTTCAGCTCCCATAACTGCGATCTCTGCACTTGGCCATGCAAATGCCATATCAGCACCAAGATGTTTTGAACACATGGCAAGGTATGAGCCTCCATAATCTTTACGGGTTATTAATAATAGTTTGGGAACTGTTGCTTCAGAATAACACCATAACAATTTAGCACCATGCCTTATTATACCACCCCATTCCTGATTACTTCCCGGCAGGTAACCGGGCACGTCGGCAATGGTCAGCATTGGTATATTAAAAGCATCACAAAAACGTATGAATCTTGTTGCTTTATCTGATGCATCAATATCAAGACAGCCTGCCATAAATTTAGGCTGATTAGCAATTATTCCAATGGTTTTCCCATCCAGCCTTGCAAAGCAAATTACAATATTTTTTGCATAATACTGGTGGGGTTCAAAATATTCTCCATTATCAACTATTGAGACAATCACATCTTTAATATCATAGGATTGATTTGGAGAATCAGGTATCAAAGTATCAAGGTTCTCATCCATACGTGCGGGATCATCTTCAGTATCAACAAAGGGAGGATCTTCCATATTATTGGAAGGCAGATAAGACAAAAGTTTTCTGATCTGTATTAAGGCATCTTCATCAGAATCACACGCGAACTGGGCAACACCGCTTTTTTCATTATGTGTCATGGCTCCACCCAGGTCTTCAAAAGAAATTTCTTCGCCTGTAACTGCTTTTATTACATTTGGTCCTGTAATAAACATATAGCTTGATTCTTTAACCATAAATATCCAGTCGGTCATTGCAGGAGAATACACAGCTCCGCCTGCAGTGGGTCCCATGATTGCGGAAATCTGAGGAATAACGCCGGATGCTGCAGAATTTCTGAAAAATATTTCGCCATATCCTGATAATGCATCAATCCCTTCCTGAATTCTTGCTCCGCCTGAATCATTAATTCCAATAAGAGGGGCACCTGATTTCAAAGCCATATCCATAACCTTGCATATCTTTTTTGCCTGCATTTCTCCAAGACTTCCTGCCCTTGCTGTAAAATCCTGGGAATAGGCAAAGACAACTCTGCCCTCAACAAGTCCATGCCCTGTTACAACACCATCTGCAGGGATCTCAATATTTTCCATACCGAAATTTGTACACCTGTGGGTTACAAACATATCTATTTCTCTAAAAGAGCCTTTATCAAACAATAAGTCAAGGCGTTCTCGTGCATTGAGCTTACCCTTTGCCCGCCGTTTTTCAATGGCTTTTTCCCCTCCCATCTCCAAAATCTTTTTTTCATTCTCTTGTAATTTGAGAATTTTATCTGCAATTACTCCCATTTTGATCCTTTCCTTAATCTAATATAAATTACTATTATTTCTAAATTTTATTATTTTTAGTAAAACGCCATGCGCAATACCATTCAGCAGGATGCTTATCTGGCGGGCATGCAATACACTCGGTTTTTATATCCTTGTCAATTGCTCGTGCAAAATAAGCATATTCCACAAGACCACCTGATTTGCAGGGGTAATCATCAAGGTTTTTCCTTTTCCTTGCGACCTGCACTCTGCACTCGTTCATATAAAATTCAAAACTGTTTTCAGTTTCATTCACAATGGATTGTTTATTTATCATTGAATACATCCTGAACCCAAGGGCTTTTTTCAAACCAGTCAATCCTGAATTTTCCCCAAGGTTTAAAAAATCTTTTATTGAATTTGCTTCATAGGGAGAAAATTGTGCCCAGCAGGAATCGTTACAACGTTTGGCATCGTTCATACCCCTGTCAAACTCCACAGCCTGAAACCAGACCCCATCGTTTACAAGCCAATTTTTAGCAATAACTTTCATAAGTTCTGAACTTTTATCAATATCCATTCCAATAAGTGCTTCAGGCACTCCCTGTTTATGTTTAAAATTCAAGACCTTAGAAAGTTTTTCCATCTGAATCGGCAGCCCTCTATTTGTTGCTTTTACTAAAACCTCAAGGGCCTTGTCCATACCCATCTGATGTCTTACCTCTGTAAACCAGAGGGAATAATGCACAACAATTCTATTAAACATATTTATAATAAATTCTGCTTTTGCCTCCTTTGAAAGATCAAAGGGAACCTCTACATCATTATCTGTTTGACTACCCATATCTTAATCTCCAAATTAAAAGAATTGAATAAAAATGAACGAGCGCTCAATCATAACGCAACATCATAAATAATAAATTTTACATATAATCATAATATATGCAATATTTTCTTTTAGTTAAATTGAAAAACAGGGCAAAACCATGACAATTTTTGTAATATATTAAAAAAAATGTCAAAAACTTTACTTTTCCATTGACACCACTTGCGGTTTATGGTTAAAAAGCTTAAGAACAAATATACTATGAAAGGAGGGATGCGCCAACACAGAATACCAAATGAAGTATAAAAGTTAAAAATCAAACATATTTTTTATTGTATTTAAAAGGAGTGCAATAAAAAAAATTTAAAACTTTAAGGGGTAATAAAGATGAAAAAATTAGTGATTATTGCTTTAGCATTGATCTTATTAATACCAGCCTTTGCAATGGCTGATGATACAGTTGATATAAGTGGTAAATATTATCTATGGGCATTTAATACAGATAATTATCAAGATTTTAATAATAAAAACGATGCTGATAATGAAGCATATTTTTATTCAAAATTAAGAATAGCAACATCTGTTAAACCTGCTGATGATGTTATGGTTTATTGGAGAATGGATGTTAATGAAGGTGTTTGGGGCACAAACGGTTCATGGCCATGGTCAAGAGCATATGGTGGCGGAAACAACGTCCATTTTGATTATGCTTGGGCTAAAATCACAAAAGATTTTGGTAGCATCACAGTAGGTCATCAATATTTTGGTTTAGGAAACTCCATAGCTCTTGAAGGTATGGCAGAATCTATTAAATTAGTTGTTACTCCTCCTAACTCTCCTGTTGCAATCACAGGTTTTTATGCTAAAGACAGTGAAGGTG
>CAZTEM010000024.1:10770-33182 GCA_964612755.1 uncultured Desulfobacterales bacterium
ACTCTCCTGTTGCAATCACAGGTTTTTATGCTAAAGACAGTGAAGGTGGCGCTAAGACAGATACTGTTGGAACTCAAGATACTGATATAGCTGGTATCAATGTTGGATTTGCAGCTGATCCTGTTAATGTAAATTTTTATGCTGCAGAACGAAATGACAGAAAAGCAAATAATTACAATACTCTCATTGGTGCGCAAGTCACAGCCAAATTAGGTGTTGTTGACTTAAATGCAGAATTTGATTTTTTTGGTGGCGAAGCTAAAAAAGTTGGTCCTGACACAGATTACAAAGGACAGGAATTATTTGTACAGGCAACAATGCATCCAATAGAAAATTTTATGGTTGCAGCTCAACTTGTTTATGCCAAAGGCTTCACTGGTAAAAATGAAGTTCAGGTTACTAACATGGGCGACTGTGGATCTTTTTCTCCATATGATTATGGTATAATGCATACGGAATTCAATCCGGTTAGAGCTGCAGGTCTACATCCAATGGATCTTGGTAAAAATGCAGGAACAAGAGCAGTTAATTTTATCTTTGATTTCACAGTTCAAGAAGGTGTTCTTATTCAGGGTTCTCTTGGCTGGGCACAACCAGACGAAGACAAAAATTCTCCTCTTGAACATGCATTGGTATTCAATCTCGGTGCAACATTTGACGTAGCTACAAATACAAAATTCGGTGTTCAGTATAACCGTATTGCTGTAAGTATGGATAAAGGTGTTAAAGATGATGCAGCTGACGCATTCATGGCAGCTCTTTATCTTAATTTCTAGTATATCTTAATATTTAAAGATATATTTAGTTAATATTTTACGAGACTCGTATTTTACGAGTCTCGTAACTTTTTTTGTACCAAATATAACAAATTTCATGGAGATGTTTTGAGAATGGTTTTACAATTAATAAAAAAAAATTCCCTTATTTTTTTAATAATGATATTTTTTTTATGTTTTGCATCTTCTTTGGTTTATTCAAAGGATATAAAAACAATAAAAATTTTAATCAACCCATTCTCTTTTAATACAGATGAAAACAGCGATCTTACATTCTTAAAAAAGGGAATCGATCGCATGCTCCATACCAGGCTCACTCACATCAACAAAACAAAAATTATTTTTAATCATTCCAAAAAAGAGCCCATTGCTGCGGCTAAAGAATTTTCAGCCGATTACGTCCTGACCGGCAGTATTACAATGTATGGCAGCAAAATCAGTACAGATGCAAGCTTATTTTCTCTAAAAACAAATTCAGAAGTCCTGACTTTTTCAGATTTTGGGGATACCAAAGGAGATGCAATAAGGCATATAAATGAACTTGCAGCAAAAATAAATATCGACATTCTTGGGATAATGCCTTTATCAAAGGCACCTCAAATGGCATCCCAGCAGTCCCATCCACGAGACTATAATGATATAAAAACCCAGCAATACGGTTCACCTAAAGCTTTTAAATTCCAAAGCAGACCAATAAAAAAATTAATTAGAAGCATAAGCATTGGTGATATTGATGGGGATAAGACAAACGAAATTATATACATCACCAAAACAGCGTTATATATAGTTGCTTTTAAAAACAAACAAGAAATATTAATTGCTAAAACCAGACTTTCAGGTTTTTGTACTCCTCTTAGAGTTGATACCATTGATATTAATCATGATACAAAAGATGAAATTATTGTAACCTGCAGTAATGATAAAAATTTAACCAACAATTCCATAGCCTTTAAATTTGATAATAAAACAAAAACTCTTAAAAAAATTCCAATTTATGAGAATGCTTTTTATTCAATATATATAAAAAATAATGAGAAAATTTTAATTGCCCAAAAACGCAGTAAAAAAGAAAAAATCTTTAAGGGCAATATTTTTAAGGCTGAAATGATAGATGGTGCTATTGAGCTGACTGACACAACAATGCACAAACCTAGAAAAGCCAATATTTATACTTTTATTTCAGGTGACCTATTTAACAATGGGAATGTAGTTTATCCGGTTTACGACAAAGAAGGTTTTGTAAATATTTTTGACCAGGGTAATACTGAAATCTGGAGGACTACTGATTATTTTGGTTCGACCCCTGTTTCATTTCTAAGAGATAATAAAATAGTGAGATTAAATGATGAACAGGATAAATTTTTTATCTGGGGACGTATGTATATAGCGGATCTGAACCATGACAATAAAAAAGAATTAATATTGGTACACAACCAATTAAACAGCTCAAAATTATTAAACAGGACTCGAACATACCGCAATGGTCATATCAGTATCCTGGCATGGGATGAGGATACAGACACATTAAAAAGAGCGTGGGCATCCAGACCCCATTCAGGCTATATTGTTGATTGTATTATAGGTGATATGAATAATGATGGTAAAGATGAAATTATCTATGCAGTTGTCCCGAAATTTAAAAATCTTGCGGGCTTCATGAGAGAACAGCAAACTTATATTTTTGCAAGGGGATTCTAGCCTATCCACTCATTCAAAATTTTGCTCAAGGGCGCAGGAGTAATTGGTTTTGAAAGGAAATCATCCATCCCTGCTTTTAGGCAATTTTCTTTATCTTTACCAAGGACATTTGCTGTCATTGCAACAATAGGAAGTTTTTTAGCAGCACCTTTAATCTTTTCCTGATTTCTAATTTCCATTGTGGCTGTTATCCCATCCATCTCAGGCATCTGCACATCCATAAAAACCAGATCGTAAGCATTTGCCTTTATTGCTTCAACTGCTTTGAGCCCATTATCTGCAAGGTCAGCACTGAACCCTAATTTTTTAAGCATTTTTTGTGCGACAAGTTGATTTACCTTGTTATCATCAACAACAAGGATTTTAACATCTTTCATCTCTAAATTATTTTTCCCCATCTCTCGAACTAAATGGCGAGTAACAATACTATTCTCAATTGAATTGCCCTCTTGAACATTATTATTAAAAACTACAAGTCTAAGGGTATTGAACAAATCTTTTTTCCGTATTGGTTTTGTCAAATATGCAGAAAAACCAATATTGGACATTTTTTTTGCATCACCTTTTTTCCCAAGAGATGTCATACTGATAAGTTTTGTATTTGTCAATAAAGTATCAGCTTTAATTTTCTCAGCCAATTTCATGCCTGTCATGACAGGCATATGCATATCAATAATAGCTACCTGGTATGGATCTGAATTATTTGCTGCCTTGTTTAATTCTTTTATTGCAGAGGCACCATCTTTAATTGCTATTGCCCTGTCACAGCCCCAATGATTAAGTTGAGATAAAATAACTTTTCTATTTGTCTTATTATCATCTACAATCAATATACGTGTAGAACTTATGTCAACAAAAGGGATTTTCCGGTTATCTGAATTTATTCCGGTTTTATCAGATTTAGAAAAATTTATACAAAACCAGAATTCAGTTCCCATATTTTCTTTACTATTGACTCCGATTTCTCCACCCATAAGCTCAACAAGCTGCTTTGAGATAGCAAGACCAAGACCTGTACCGCCATATTTCCTTGTCGTTGAAGCATCAACCTGGGTAAAACTTGCAAAAAGGGCATCAAATTTATCATTTGGGATGCCAATCCCTGTATCTTTTACTGCAAATCTTAACATGACATGGTGATCAGTTTCCGATTCAACATTTACTTGGATAATAATCTCTCCTGTTAAAGTAAATTTTATTGCATTGGCTGTGAGGTTAATTAAAATTTGTTTTAACCGTCCCGGATCACTCTTTAAAAACACAGGTACTTTTGGATCAATATTGCAAATAAATTCCAATTTTTTATCGTGTGCTTTGATGGCAAGAATAGAAGCAAAGTCATCAAGCATGCTTTCCAGATTAAAATCTATGGTTTCAATTTCTAACTTACCTGCTTCAATCTTTGAAAAATCAAGGATATCATCAATAAGCCATAATAAGGCTTCGCCGCTTTTTTGAACTGTTTTAGCATATTCTATTTGTTCCTCTGTGAGCGCAGTATCAAGTAAAAGGTCTATCATACCGATTACGCCATTCATTGGAGTGCGGATCTCATGGCTCATACTCGCAAGAAATTGGCTTTTAGCCATATTTGCCATTTCAGCCTGTTTTGCAAGGGCATTTGCCCTGATAGTTGCTTTTTCAAGTTGCTTATTCAATGTTTCGGCTTCATGTTTTTGGTGTTCAAGTTCTCTATTAAGATCCAGAGATTTATTTAGAGCATTTTTAAGCTCCAATTTTTGAGCCGTATCATTTAAACGTATTTCTCTAATTTCTTCCTTTGTAATATCAATAATTTCAACAAGTTGATATAAAGGGTTAAGACTATTGACTGATGGCAAATCATCCATTATTTTTTTTTCTTTTTCATCCCAGACAATGGTTCCTATAAGCTCACCAAAATCATCAATATCCTGTTGCCTGATAGCGATTTCCTGATTCCCACAGCAAACACTCGAATCAGTCTTAGAAATATTGGCACATGGCTTTTGCTCATTGCCAACAAATATAAGAGCCTTTAATATAGCCGTCTCATAACTTTTACATAGAGCTGTTTTAAGCCTGATATGTTTATACATTTTAAAAGCAGCCCCTAACATTGTTCTCTGGGCAAACGAAACATTATACATAATAAAACCACCCATGACACCTTGCGCTTCTATGAGAGCACTACGCTGTATATTAGATTGCTTAACAGAAGGTAATCCTTTAATGTATGAATTATCCCGCATTTCCACAAAAGGTTTTTCTATATTAAATTCTTCAACAAACTGCCAGAGATATTGGTAATATTTTCTTGCATCAAAATCCCGTATATTACCACGATTTTGAACCTTGATTATATTGTTACCGATTTTCCAAAAAGAAATATAATAACCTTCTTTGATTTCTCTATTGATCCATTCAGCCCTTTCAACAATTTCAAGACCACTTACAGAACAAATTTTGATTAAATCAGCAGATTTCATGGCGATAACACTCTAACAATTGTTGATTGATTTTTACTAAAACCGATATGGCAAACAGCTTAAATTAAATTGATTTATTGGTATATCGTCTGTAAAGTATAGCAAGTACTTAGAATCAAAGTCAATCTTATTTTTTCAATACAAGGAAATACAACTCACCCTGGTGATTCATCTGACCTGCTGCCTGCCTTGCGAATTCACCATTCCCATAAAAAATATCTGCTCGCAAAGGCCCTTTAATTGCCCCTCCTGTGTCCTGATTTAAAACAAATCCTGAAAAATCTTCCCATCCCTGGGGAAATTGGAGAGTTGCCTCAGAAGGTGCCCGGGTTTTAATAAAACAAAGTGCACCCTTAGGAAAAAGTGAGGTATCAGTAGCGATTGACCGCCTGGGAGTAACCTTCACCCCAAGGCATCCATAGGGTCCATCTGATTCTTTTTTAAAAAACACAAAGCTTTTATTATAATTCAATACTTCTTCCATGCGATCAGGGTTTCTCTCCAACCATGATTTAATTGCCTGCATTGACATATTTTCTTTTGCTATCTCATCTTTTGCCATCAGGTATCTCCCGATCGATTTATAAGCCCGTCCATTCTTTGAAGCATAATGCACTCTTACAATAGTTTTATCGCGTAAAACAATCCTCCCTGACCCCTGTATTTCAAGAAAAAATCTATCAACTCTGCTATGAAGCCATAACAGAGGCACTGCTTTTTTTTCAAACCCGTCAAGATGATTTATTTCACGTCTTTCAAAATAAGGTACAATCTGATTCTTATCATTTATACGGGCAAAAAGGCTTGGCTCTCTTTTATATTTTTTTGAGAATAAAGAAAGATTAATCTTCAAAAGATCATCCGGCACAGTATATAATGGCCAGGAAAACTCCTTTGTTTTTTTTAAACTTCCCTGATAGGTTGGTTCAAAATATCCTGTAAAAAGCACTCTCTCATCTTTTGTGCCTGGGGTTTTATAAACCGAATAATTTTTCCTGATATATTTTGTTACATCATTACCGGAACTCTTAGTATTTAAGAATAAGGAAAAACTCTCCAGGGATCCGATAAGGTGACCAATAGTATATTTTGCACTGCCAAAATTAAAAGTTCTGTCCCGGGGCAGTTTTTTATAATATTGAAGACTTTGCTCCAATGAATCTTGCAGACCCTTAAAAGCGAGGCTATCAACAAATTCAGGATATTCAGATAGTTTCAGCTTAACAAGAGCTGTCTGCCTTGTAATTTTGATCTCTTTTTCTTTATAAAAGAAAAATATCAATGCATGTAATGATAAAGCAATCAATACAGCAGCCATTGTCTTGTATATTATTTTTTTACTCATTATTTGTTTCTTTTTTTAATTGTTTTGTGGCAATTGTTGATGGTTCGATATCATGGAGATGCTCAATTTCCTCGGAAACAATACCAAGAGAATTAAATTTTTTTGCCGATACCATGACTCTTGATTCAATGGACCCTATGGTTTTATTATATGTTGCCCCGCATTTTGCAATATCTTTACCCAGTTGATTCAAATTTGAAGCCATTGAGCAAAGGCGTTGGTATAATAAAAGCCCAAGTTTTCGTATCTCTTCAGCATTTTCCTGAGCTTTTTCCTGGGACCAGGAAAAAGCAACAGCTTTTAAAAGAGCTACCAATGTAGTAGGCGTTGCTATAATCACACCCTTTTTCATACCAATTTCCACAAGATCAGGCTTATATGTTAATGCTGCAGAAAAGAAATTCTCCCCCGGAATAAAAAGAATTGTAAATTCAGGAGTTAAAGGGAAATGTTTATAATAGTCTTTAGATGCAAGGGCGGAAATATGCTTTAAAATCAAGCCTGCATGATGATTTAAAAATTTTTTCCTCGCATCTTCCGAATCAGCTTCCAATGCGTTTAAATAGGCTTCCAGGCCGACCTTGGAATCAACTATAATATTTCTTTTGTTTGGAAGCCTGATGATCATATCAGGTCTTAATTGTCCGTTCTCAGTCTTAACTGATACCTGTTCTTCAAAATCACAATGTTCTGACATGCCTGAGAGCTCAACAGTTCTTCTCAGGGTCATTTCCCCCCAGCGGCCTCTCACATGGGGAACACGCAAAGCCTTGGCAAGATTACCTGTTTGCAGCTCCAAATCATGTTGTGCCTTTGCCATTTCAATGAGCTGATTATTAATTGAACCAAAAGCTTTTTGTCTGTGCCCTTCCATTTCCCATAGGCTTTTTTCATATTTTTCAAGGGCATGTTTAACAGGGCTGACGTTTCGGACAAAATCCTTATTAGCATCATCCACAAATCTCTTAAAATATTTATCAGCCAAACTAAAAAATCTGTTTGAATTTGAAGAAAGGGCATTTTCAGAAAGCTGTTCCATTTTTCCTGCAAAAATAGAAAAAAAAACCTTTTGCAATAAAACAGCAATTATAATACCAAGGAAAAAACCAGCAACAAGAAACGCTAAATTATCAAATAATATCATCTATAAGTATTATATCTTAATTTATATACTTCATAATTCTGCCACAAAAGTTCCACTTTTACCGCCGGATTTGCTCTTTAACCTGATATTTACAATCTGCATTGTCCTGTCATAGGACTTACACATATCATAAATTGTAAGTGCTGCAATACTCACCGCAGTTAAAGCTTCCATTTCAATACCTGTCCTGCCCTTTAAAGAGGCTTCAGCCTCAATCTTTATCATATTATTTTCCATATCAAAATCAAAATCAACCCTGGCATGTGTAATATTCAAAGGATGGCACATGGGTATGAGATCTGATGTTTTTTTTGCTGCCATAACTCCAGCTATTCTTGCAGCTTCCAAAACATTACCCTTTTTAACCATATTCTGGCTGATCCTGGCAATAGTATCTTTATTCATCCTGACAGAACCAACAGCAATGGCAACTCGCTTTGTCTCAGCCTTATCACCCACATCAACCATTCTGACTCTGCCATCTTTATCAAGATGGGTAAAATCCGTCATTTTATTATCCTTTATTAATATATGTCTGCTTCTTTTTTGTAGCAGTTGTTTTTATTTTATCAAGCGTCTCCCTTAAGGTATCCTGGACATTTTCTCTGATATCACCCGCAACAACAAGATACATTATATCATCGCCAACAAAAAGTTTTTGTCCCTCGGCAATCCAGACTAATACTTCAACAATACCTTTGCCCTTTTTTGCTTTTGCTATAATTTCATCAAGGATTACATGATCAACACTTATTTCAAGGTCTGTAACTTGCCTGCCTTCCCTTGTAGCTTCTCTTACCACACCATTATGGATTAAAGTCATCCCGACTTTTGAATAATCAGGATGTGCCTTAACTTTTGCAATCATTTCATTTATCTTCATTTTAACTTACTCCTTTAGTTTTAACCATATCATTTGCTATTTCAAGATCATAAGGGGTATTAACATTAAAAAATGATTTCATCTCCGGGTCAATTTTTTTTATAGAATCTATTGGTATTTTTTTTACTTTCTTTTTTGAATAAAACTTTTTTATCATATATAATCCTGCTTTGAGATTTTTTTCAACCATGGGAAGACATGGTTTTGAATATAAAGCCAATAAAGTCTCAAGGCCGCCTTCTGCCTCTGGAATTACCACATCATGGTAATCATCTTTGCAGGAAATTATATATTTAATAATATCTTTTGTAATAAAAGGCGTATCACATGCTGTTATAAACACTTTATCATAGGACGCATAATATATCCCGGCATGTACACCTGACAATGCGCATCTTGACTGATCAATATCAGAGACAATCATTGCATCCCATTTTACAAAATCACAAAGATCATTGGTCACAATAATGATCTCATCAACAGCAGACCTCAACTCTCTTAAGATTTTTTCAATGATCATTTCACCATTAATTTTCCGAAAACCCTTTTTTTTGCCGGGCAATCTGCTGTTACGTCCTCCGGCAAGGATTACTCCTGTACATCCATCCTTCATAAACAATCCTAAAATATAATCTTCAATCCTTTTTTTATTGTACGTACCTTGTTATAGTAAGTAAATGGTAAAATCAATGCTAAAATCAAACCATTGCCGATAATTTAAAAAAATGATATAAAATTCATATGAAATTATTGAGGAGAGTGTCTTAGATGAAAGCTGAAAAGACCATAATCAGCAAGCAGGATATAAAAAGAGTTTTAACAAGAATTGCCCATGAAATACTTGAACATCACAAAGGAGCAGAAAAACTTGCCCTTATAGGCATTCAAACCAGGGGAATTTTTCTTGCAAAAAGGCTTGAACAAATCATTGAAAACATTGAAGGCTTTTCCCTGCCTGTTGGAGATATGGATATAAATCTATATAGAGATGACTGGACAATGATAAGCAGACAGCCCATTGTTAAACCCTCAAACATACCTTTTAATGTTGACGATAAAAAAATTATCTTAATTGATGATGTTCTTTATACAGGTCGGACAATCCGAGCTGCCATGGATGCGCTCATTGATTTTGGCAGACCATCCAAGATCGAGCTTGCAGTATTAGTGGACCGGGGGCACAGAGAATTCCCTATTCAAGCTGATTACAAAGGTATCTTTATAAATACACGCATAAATGATATGGTAAATGTCTGCCTTGAAGAATATGATAATGAAGACAGAATATTTATAGCACAGGATTAATAAATAATGAGTACACTCTTACATAAAAAAAATACCCCGAAGCATCTTAGGATTGCTATTATTTCAGCATCAAGCACACGGAATATATCTGAGGACAAAAGCGGCTTATGGATTAAAAAACAAGCCAAAAAAGAAGGTCACGACATCATTGTTCACCATGTAGTGGATGACGATATAAATAATATCCGGGAAATGGTACAACACATTGTATTAAAAATTTCCCCTGATGTTATATTAATTACAGGGGGCACTGGAATAACGAAAAAAGATGTTACCATTGAGGCTGTTACTCCTCTTTTTGATAAAGAACTTTCTGCCTATGCAATATTATTTACCCAGCTTAGTTTTGAAGAAATCGATTCTGCTGCAATGCTTTCAAGGGCAACAGCAGGTATTATTAAAAACACTGTGGTTTTTTGTATGCCTGGAAGTCTTAAAGGATGTAAACTCGCATGCAATGCTCTTATTTTTCCAGAGCTTGGGCATCTTCTAAAACATATAAGGGAATAGTTCACACAACCTGATCAAATTAACAAAGGACAAATTAATCACCAATGGAAGAACTTAAAAAATTTATTTCACAATGGCAGGAAACCAAATCAAAAACCCGGCAGGCTTTTACAGAGTTATTAGACCATTTGAACTCCATGGAAAATATAACAATTGATTTTAAAGCACGGCCTGGTATAACATATTCTCTCAGACCAAAACATAACAGCCAAAACGACCGCGCTCTTTTTGCAATGATAGATGTTATTGATGATGATCCAAAAGAAAAATGGCTGTCAGTATGCTTTTATGGAGATATGATATCAGATCCTGAAGAAGCAGGTGACATTATTCCCGAGGGATTATTAGGCGAAGACGGTCATTGTTTTGATATTTATGAGTATGAATCTTCAGAAATTGAATATCTTAAAAACAGACTTGATGATGCATACAAATCAGCTCAAAAATAATTTTTAAAAATTAATAAGAGCAAACAAAACCCTTAATCATCAACGCTTTGGGCGTGCAATATGCATGTAACCGACGAGGCGGAGCTATATAAAATTATGAAAAAAGCATTAATCACAGGGATTACCGGACAAGATGGAGCTTATCTTGCAGAGTTCTTACTAAAAAAAGGCTATGAAGTACATGGTATAAAAAGAAGATCTTCCCTGTTTAATACTGACAGGATAGATCATCTTTACCAGGATCCCCATGTAAAAAACAGGCACTTTATTCTTCATTATGGTGACCTTACAGATTCAACAAATCTAATCCGAATTTTGCAGCAGGTAAAACCAGATGAAGTATACAACCTTGCTGCCCAAAGTCATGTGGCTGTATCTTTTGACTCCCCTGAATATACAGCAGACACTGATGCATTAGGAGCCCTTCGCATCCTTGAGGGGATAAGGCTTCTTGGTCTTGAGAACAAGACTCGCTTTTATCAGGCTTCCACATCAGAACTTTATGGAAAAGTTCAGGAAACACCCCAGACAGAAAAAACCCAATTTTATCCAAGAAGTCCCTATGCAGTTGCAAAACTTTATGCATACTGGATTACCATAAATTACAGAGAAGCCTATGGAATTTATGCATGTAACGGCATTCTTTTTAACCATGAATCTCCCTTACGGGGCGAAACATTTGTTACACGTAAAATCACAAGAGCCCTTGCACGCATAAGCCTGCAACTGCAAGACTGCCTTTATGTGGGCAACCTTGATGCAAAAAGAGACTGGGGGCATGCAAAAGATTATGTGAAAATGCAATGGTTAATGCTTCAACAAAACAAACCAGATGATTTTGTAATAGCAACGGGAAAGCACTATTCAGTGCGGGATTTTATTATACTTGCTGCACAGGAACTTAATATTGATATAGAGTTCAAAGGCAAAGGCATTGAGGAAAAAGGTATTAATAAAAAAACAGGCAAAACAATAATTGCTGTGGATTCAAAATACTTTAGACCCACTGAAGTTGAAACACTTTTAGGAGATCCTTCCAAAGCAAAGGAAAAACTTGGATGGACTCCGAAAATCAGTTTCAAAGACCTGATATCTGAAATGGTTCAACATGATCTTGTTGAAGCTGAAAAAGATCATTTATGTAAAACCCATGGATTTGAGACTTTTGATTATAATGAATAAAAAAGCTAAAATATTTGTTGCAGGCGCAAAAGGTCTTGTAGGATCGGCAATAATTCGATGCCTCAAAAAAAACGGATTTTCCAATATTTTAAGTCCAGGTCATTCAGAACTTGAACTAATGGATAATAATGCTGTGGATAAATATTTTGCAAAGACAAAACCTGAGTTTGTCTTTATTGCAGCGGCAAAAGTAGGCGGAATCATGGCAAACAATACATACCCGGCTGATTTTATCTATCGGAATCTTATGATTCAAAACAATATTATCCATACCTCTTTTAAATATCAGATCAAAAAACTAATCTTCTTAGGTTCATCATGTATATATCCTAAAAATTGTCCCCAGCCCATTAAAGAAGAATATCTGATGACAGGGCAGCTTGAGTCTACCAATTCAGCCTATGCTGTTGCAAAAATTGCAGGGATTGAAATGTGCTGGGCATACAACAGGCAGCATAAAACAAAATTTATCCCTGTAATGCCGACCAACCTCTATGGACCAAAAGATAATTTTGACCTTGAAACATCCCATGTATTGCCTGCATTAATAAAAAAATTCCACCATGCAAAGATAAATCAAGAACCAGAAGTTACCATATGGGGGACAGGGTCACCAAAAAGAGAATTTCTCCATGTTGATGACCTTGCTGATGCCTGTATTTTCATCATGAACAAAGAATTTAATAAAGAAGAATATATTAAAAAAATATTATTTAATATAGGAGTTGGTAAAGACCTGAGCATAAAAGAGCTTGCTGATTTAATAAAAGATATTACAGAATATCATGGAAAACTTGTTTTTGATAGTTCAAAGCCTGATGGCACACCTCAGAAACTCCTTGATGTCTCAAAAGTGTCAGCTCTAAACTGGAAATCTGGTATTTCTTTAAAAACAGGCTTAAAAACCACCTATGAATGGTATTTAAATAATTTATAAAATAAATAAAATATTGGAAAAAAAGTTTTAAATTAAAGGCTTATTGATTATGCGCAAAGGCATTATACTTGCCGGTGGTTCCGGAACCAGATTATATCCATTAACTTATGCAGTCAGTAAACAATTAATGCCTGTATATGATAAACCAATGATATATTATCCATTGTCAACCCTTATGCTGTCCGGAATCAAGGATATTCTGGTTATTTCAACACCCCGGGATATAGACGGATTCAAACATCTGCTCAAGGATGGTTCCCAATGGGGGATTTCATTGGAATATGCAATCCAGCCTTCACCGGACGGACTTGCCCAGGCATTTTTAATTGGAGAACATTTTATTGGCAATGATAATGTTTCTTTGATTCTGGGAGATAATATTTTCTATGGAGAAGGTTTGTCTGCAAGATTTCAGGAAATTACCAGACAAAAAAGCGGAGCAACTATTTTTGGCTATTATGTCAAGGACCCTCAACATTATGGAGTTGCATGCTTTGATAACAATGGCAATGTTACAAGCCTTGAGGAAAAACCTGAACAGCCCAAATCAAACTATGCCATAACAGGACTCTATTTTTATGACAATGAAGTTATTAAAATTGCAAAGGATATTCGACCATCTGCAAGGGGTGAACTTGAAATAACCGATGTAAACAATATTTATCTTAAAAACAAAGCTCTTAAAGTGGAACTTTTAAGCAGGGGCACAGCCTGGCTTGACACCGGCACCCATGAATCTTTGCTTGATGCAGCAGCATTCATAAAAGTTGTTGCAGACCGTCAGGGACTTAAAATTGCCTGCCCTGAAGAAATAGCTTTTAAAATGAAACTTATCACAGAAGAACAACTTGAAAAGCTTGCCCAGGCACTTAGCAAGAATGGATATGGCAAATATCTGCTTAACCTTTTAACCCAGCAAAATACTCAACTATAAGACCATGAAATATACTAAACTTAACATCCCTGATGTTGTATTAATAGAGCCTGAAATTTTTGGTGATGACAGGGGCTTTTTTATGGAAACCTTCAGGGAAGATGAATTCAAAACATCAATTACAGACACCTCTTTTGTGCAAGACAATCACAGCAAATCAACCAGAGGTATTTTGCGCGGACTGCATTACCAGATCAAACAGCCCCAGGGTAAACTTGTAAGGGTTACCTCAGGTCAAGTTTTTGATGTTGCTGTTGATCTTCGTAAAACCTCGCCCTATTTTGGTCAATGGGCTGGTATTGAACTCTCTTCAAAAAATAAAAAAATGCTCTGGGTACCTCCCGGGTTTGCCCATGGGTTTTATGTGTTATCCAATGAAGCAGAGTTCCTTTATAAATGTACGGATTATTATGCCCCGGAGCATGAAAAATCAATCATCTGGAATGATTCCGATCTTGCCATTGACTGGCCGATACTACCAGGCACAAGACCGTTATTATCCTCTAAAGATGAAAAGGGAATTAGTTTTGCCGCAGCTCAAGTATATTCATAAAAGGCTTAAAAACTCATGAAAGCACTGATAATAGGTTCAAATGGTCAATTAGGATGGGAACTTATCCGTACCTGCCCGGGTACAATAGATTTTACCTGTGTTGACTATCCCGAGATAGACATAAGTGATGGTTCAACAATCAATAAATGGATTAATTCAACATCTCCTGATTTCATAATCAATGCTGCTGCCTATACTGATGTTGACAGAGCTGAAAAAGAGCAGGCAAAAGCATTTAAGGTTAATCACACCGGTGCTGTAAATCTTGCATTGGAAGCAAAACTTGCAAAAATTCATCTTGTTCATATCTCAACAGACTTTGTTTTCAACGGTAAAAATTATAAGCCTTACAAACCTGACGACAAACCTGACCCTGAATCTGTATATGGAAAATCAAAATTTCAGGGCGAACTTGAGATTAAAAAAATTCATGATAATAAATCCCTGATAATAAGAACTGCCTGGCTTTATTCATCCCATGGTAAAAATTTTGTAAAGACAATGCTTAATCTTATGAAAGGTCGCAATAACATAAAAGTTATTGATGAGCAGATAGGAACCCCTACCTGGGCAAATGGTCTTGCTAAAGCGATATGGATTGCCATTGAAAAAAAATTAACAGGAATCATACATTATACTGATGCAGGTGTTGCATCCTGGTATGATTTTGCCATTGCCATACAAGAAGAAGGCATTAGTCTCGGGCTTATCAACCATAAAAACAAAATTCATCCTGTACCCGGCACTGAATTCCCAACTCCGGCAACAAGACCTATGTACAGTGTACTTGACAAACAATCCATGAAAAAGGCAACAGAAATAACACCTGTGCACTGGCGTGTACAGCTGAGATCCATGTTAAAGGAAATTGTTGAATGACAAATATTTTAGTCACAGGCGGAGCAGGATTTATCGGTACTAATTTTGTATATTATTGGCTTGATAAATACCCTGCAGATAATATCATTGTACTTGATGCCCTGACCTATGCAGGAATCAGAGGAAATCTGCCCGAAACCACTGTAAAAACAGATAATAAATATCCGGGATTTCAATTTGTCCATGGCAATATACTTGACCAAAACCTTGTTGAAAAATTATTAACACAATACAATATAAATACAATAGTCCATTTTGCAGCAGAATCCCATGTTGACAGATCCATTACAGGACCTGACGAATTTATCAACACCAATATTGTCGGTACCCATACACTTTTAAAAGCCGCAAAAAAAATCTGGCTGGATAAAAACTCTTTTGACCATCATTTCCACCATATTTCCACTGATGAAGTATATGGGACATTAAAGCCTGATGACCCTCTATTTTCCGAGACAACACCCTATGCACCCAATTCTCCCTATGCTGCAAGCAAAGCAAGTTCAGACCATCTTGTACGTGCATATCATGAAACTTATGGATTAAAAACAACCACGAGCAATTGTTCCAATAATTTCGGACCATTCCAATTTCCTGAAAAACTGATTCCCCTGGTTATCACCAATATTCTTGACGGCAAACCTATCCCTGTTTACGGAGACGGTATGCAGATACGTGACTGGCTCCATGTTGATGACCATAATAAAGGAGTTGATTTAATCCTGCAAAAAGGCAAATCCGGGCAGACATATAATATTGGTAATCATAATGAAAAAACCAATATGGATATTGTGAAAACCATATGTAAACTTATGGATAAAAAATTTAGTCATAACAATGGAGCAATGGTTAAAAGATTTCCCAAGGCTCCCAAGGCAGGGGGCAAATCTTCAGAAACCCTTATAACCCATGTCAAAGACCGCCTGGGTCATGACCGGCGTTATGCAATTGATCCTGAAAAAATCAAATCCGAGCTTGGATATTTTCCTGAAAAAACTTTCGAAACCGGTATTGAACAGACAATTAACTGGTTTGTAGATAATGAAAAATGGTGGCGCAGGATAATAAAATAGTATGAATAAAACAATTCTAATAACAGGTGGTGCAGGATATATAGGCAGCCATACATGTGTTGAACTGCTCAATAAAGGCTGTAAAATCATTATTGTTGACAATTTAAGCAATAGCAGACCTGAAGCGTTAAAAAGAATAGAAGAAATCACAGGGAAAAAACCTGTATTCTATAAAATCAATGTACTTAAAAAAAAAGAATTAAAACAAATTTTTCAAAATCACTCCATTGATACCATTATTCATTTTGCAGGCTTAAAAGCTGTGGGGGAATCCACCAGAAAACCTTTAAAATATTATCACAACAACATAACCGGCACTCTTATTCTTTTAGAACTCATGAAAGAATATAATATTAAAAACTTTGTATTCAGCTCTTCTGCAACGGTTTATGGCAGTCCTGCAAAACTCCCTGTAAAGGAAGATGCGCCCACAACAACAACTAACCCCTATGGAAGTTCAAAATTATTCATAGAAGAAATATTAAAGGATCTCTATAAATCTGACAATTCATGGAATATTGCCATATTAAGGTATTTCAACCCTGTAGGAGCCCATGAGTCAGGTAAAATAGGTGAAGACCCCCATGATATTCCCAATAATCTCATGCCCTATATCAGCCAGGTAGCTGTTGGAAAACTTAAGGAAGTATCTGTTTTTGGCAATGATTATCCAACTCCTGATGGTACCGGAGTAAGGGATTATATCCATGTTGTTGATCTTGCCAGAGGTCATATTGCAGCTCTTGTAAAACTTGATGATAATCCCGGGCTTGTTATATACAATATTGGCACAGGTAAGGGATATAGTGTACTTGAACTTATCAAAGCCTTTGAAAAAATTATAAAAAAACCTGTTGCCTATAAAATAGTAAAAAGAAGACCCGGTGATGTTCCGGAATCTTATGCTGACCCTTCAAAGGCAATGAAAGAACTTAATTTCAAGACAAAATCCGGCATTGATAAAATGGTAAAAGATGCCTGGAACTGGCAGAAAAACAATCCAGACGGATATAAATAACATATTCAAATGACACCAAAAGAGAAAAAAAAACTTTTATTAAACGCCTTCTGGGATAAAAATATTGATGCTGATCAATTATATAATTTTATTAATGGTAAAATAAAAACAATCCCTTTAATTGATCAAAAAACAATTTTTATCAGATTATTGTCAACATATGATTGGTACACATTAATCAAGCTTTTCCCATTAAAAGTATTAAAAGAATCATTGTCTGATGATATACTTAATAGCTTATACCCAAAAGAACTAAAAAAAAAATATCAATATGCCAGAAAACTATTATTTAAATAAACTATATCCTTTTCAAGATAAAATATTAAAAGAAATTCAAACTCTTAAACTTGATTTCTATCTTTCAGGGGGTACTGCATTGAGCAGATGCTTTCTTAATCATAGATATTCCGATGATTTGGACTTGTTTTTAAATAATCATCCAAATTTTAAGCTGCAATGTGAAAAGGTTATAAACCATTTAAAACAAATGCCTTTTAAATTTACTGTGTCAATAACAGGTGAATCTTTCTTGCGCATCTTCATCAATAAAAAAAACCTTGCTTTGAAAATTGATTTTATCAATGATGTTGAGTTCCATTATGGGAATCTTGTGCAATATCCTTTTTATACAAAAATAGATAATTGGAGAAATATCCTTTCCAACAAAATATGTGCATTGAGCAGAATGGAAGCAAAAGACTATGCAGATATTTTATTTATTGCAGATAAATATACATTTAACTGGCAAAATATTATTAACGAAGCAAAAAAAAAAGATCTTTGGGTTGAGCCAATTACCATCAGCAAATTAATTAAAGAATTTCCTGTAGAATTATTCAAACCAATAAAATGGATATCAAAACCTAATTTCCCAAAGGCAGCAGATTCATTTTCAAAAATTGCAGAAGATATTATCCTGGGCAATGACAATCTTCATCAGCATAAAGAGGGCTAATTCTGAATAAATCAACATCAATAATCAATCCCCACGGCAAAACAGGTGAACTTGTTAATTTGCTGGTAGACAGAAAACATGGTCTTTTATTAAAGGAGCTCAGTGCCTCAATGCCCGATATAATCTTAAATGATCGGCAATTGTGTGACTTTGAGCTTCTTTCAACCGGTGCTTACTCGCCCCTTAAAGGGTTTATGACCAGAGCAGATTATGAATCTGTGTTGAACAAAATGCACCTTGATAACGATGACTTGTGGCCAATACCCATATGCCTTGATATTTCTAAAAGCTTAAGCACAACACTTAAGATTGGACAATCTGCTGTATTAAGAGATCAGGAAGGATTCCTTCTTGGAATCATGGAGATTGAAGATATCTGGACAATAGAAATAGAAAAAGAAGCCATGGCAATATACGGCACTTTAGACAAAACCCATCCGGGAGTTGAATACCTCTATCATAAATCCGGAAAATACTATATCGGAGGAAAAGTAAAAGCCTTGAGCCTGCCTATTCACTCTGATTTTAAACAACTCCGATTAAACCCTTTAGAAATCAGAAATATTTATGCACGGCTTGGATGGAAACGTGTAGTAGGCTTTCAGACAAGGCAGCCATTACATAGAGCCCAGTTTGAAATGACCATAAAAGCAATGGAAAAAGCTAAAGCTAATCTTTTACTCCTCCCGGTAACAGGGATACCAAAACCAGGTGATTTTGATCATTACACACGGGTTAGATGCTATAGAAAAGTTGCAAAACACTATCCTCCTGATTCATTTATTTTGAACCTTCTTCCTCTGTCCATGCGCATGGCAGGTCCAAGGGATGCAGTATTGCATATGATAATAGGTAAAAATTTCGGATGTACGGATTTTGTTATAGGTCATGACCATGCAAGTCCAGGCAAAGACAGCAAGGGTAATAGGTTCTATAACTATGAAGATATAAAACTCCTTGGCGAAAAACTTTCCCGGGAAATCAAAGTCAAGATGATCCCTTTTGAAAAAATGGTTTATGTGCCCTTTGAAGATGAATATCAAATTGCAAACAAAGTTAAAAAAGGTCAAGAAACCATATCCATTTCAGGGAATGATATACGCAAACGAATACGTTCAGGCAAAAAGATACCTGAATGGGCAAGTTTTCCTGAAGTTGTCAAAGAACTTAGAAAATCATACCCCAGACCATCAAAACAAGGGTTTACAATCTTTCTCACAGGGCTGTCCGGTGCTGGCAAATCCACAATAGCCAAGGTGCTCTATTCAAAATTTCTGGAAATAGGAACAAGACCTGTCACGCTTTTAGATGGAGATATTGTAAGAAAAAACCTATCCAGTGAATTAAATTTCTCAAAAGAACACCGGGATATCAATGTTAAACGCATAGGTTTTGTGGCAGCGGAAATTACCAAAAACAGAGGCATAGCAATATGCGCTCCCATTGCGCCCTATGAAAAAACACGTATGGAAATCAGGACTTCCATAGAAAATTACGGTGGTTTTTTCGAAATTCATGTTTCAACTCCCCTGGCACAATGTGAAAAAAGAGACAGAAAAGGCATGTATGCAAAAGCTCGGGCAGGAATATTAAAAGGTTTTACAGGAGTTGATGATCCCTATGAGTCTCCCCTGAGTCCAGAACTTAGGATAGACACCACAGATTTGACACCTGATGAAGCAGCCCAGGAAGTTTTAATCCATATCAGCCAAAAAGGTTTTATTTATGACTGATAATAAAATAAGAATAATAATAACTAAAATGTAGTAAGGAACACTTAAGATGCAGATAGCAATTGTTGGAACCGGTTATGTCGGACTTGTCACAGGAGCATGTTTCTCAGAAATGGGCAACCATGTAACATGTATTGATATTGATACAAAGAAATTAGAAAATCTCAAACAAGGTATTCTTCCCATTTACGAACCGGGATTGGAGCCAATTGTATTAAAAAATTATAAAAACAAACTCCTTGATTTTTCATCTTCCCTTAAAAAAGCAATGGAAAAATCAAATATTTATTTTATAGCAGTAGGTACGCCTCCGGGTGAAGACGGATCAGCTGACCTGCAATATGTTCTTGGTGTTGCAAAGGAAATTGGGCAAAACCTGAACAATTATGCAGTGATTGTTGATAAATCAACTGTGCCCGTGGGAACAGCAGATAAGGTCAGGCAAACAATCCAGCATGAGCTTGACAAACGCGGAGTTGATATTGATTTTCATGTTGTGAGCAACCCTGAATTTTTAAAAGAAGGCAATGCTGTGGATGATTTTATGCGGCCTGACAGGATTGTAATCGGATCTGATTCTAAAAAAGCAACTGAATTCATGAGAAAATTATACGCGCCTTTTTCCAGAAACCGTGACAAGCTTCATGTAATGGGAGTGCGCGATGCTGAGATGACAAAATATGCAGCAAACTCTTTACTTGCAACAAAAATATCTTTTATGAATGAGATTGCAAACCTGTGCGAGATCCTTGATGTTGATGTTGAAAATGTCAGAAAAGGGATAGGCTCAGACACCAGGATAGGATATTCCTTTATTTATCCTGGCTGCGGCTATGGAGGCTCATGTTTTCCAAAAGACGTTAAAGCATTGATCAATACATCAAATCAACATGATTTTAATCCGATTTTATTAAATTCTGTTGAAAAAAGAAATAATCTTCAGAAAAAAAGACTTTTTGAAAAAATTTCAGACAAATTCGGATCAGATTTAAAGGGATATACTTTTGGTATCTGGGGGCTTTCTTTTAAACCGGGCACAGATGACATGCGTGAATCTTCATCTGTGATATTAATAAATTTACTGATAAATGCCGGAGCAAAAGTTTTAGCCTATGACCCTGTTGCCATGGAAGAGTCAAAAAATGAATTTCCAAAAGAATTTTTTGACTCAAAAAAATTAATTCTGACTGATACTCAATATGATGCTGTTAAAAATGTTGATGCAATGGTTCTTGTTACAGAATGGAAAATTTTCCGCCAGCCTGATTTTGAGGCAATGAAAAGAGTAATGAAAACACCTGCCATTTTTGACGGCAGAAACCAATACAGCCCAAAGGAATTAAAAGAAATGGGGTTTTTCTACTCAGGAATTGGAAGAAACTAAATTATAATCATAAATTTAAGGATTTGCCATGTTTAAAATTATTGAAAACAGAAAAATCAAAATTGCAATTATTGGCTGTGGAAGAATTTCCAAAAATCATTTTGGAGCCATTGAAAAGCATAAAGGCGATTTTGAATTAGCTGCAATCTGCGACACTGATCCTGATATTCTAAAAAAAGCAGCAGCGCAATACAATGTTCCTGCTTATGATGATTTAAATATTCTGCTTGATAAGGAAAATGTAGATGTCATATCCATATGCACACCAAGCGGAATTCATCCTTCCCAGACTATCATAGGTGCGAAACATGGTGTCCACATAATAACTGAAAAACCCATGGCAACAAGATGGAAAGACGGGCTTGCCATGGTTAATGCCTGTGATGAAGCAGGAGTAAGACTATTTGTCATTAAACAAAACAGAAAAAACTCCACTTTACAGCTTTTAAAACGCGCCATTGATGAAAAACGTTTTGGCAGGATTAATATGGTAAGCCTGAATGTTTTCTGGACAAGACCCCAGGAGTATTACGACAGTGCAAAATGGCGCGGCACATGGGAACTTGACGGCGGTGCCTTCATGAACCAGGCAAGCCATTATGTTGATCTCTTGGAATGGCTCATCGGACCCATTGCAGATATACAGGCAATGACCGGCACCCTTGCAAGGGATATTGAAGTGGAAGATACAGGGGTTATGAATATAAGATGGCGCAACGGCGGCATGGGGTCCATGTGTGTTACCATGCTCGCATATCCTAAAAACTTTGAAGGGTCCATGACAATCCTTGGAGAAAAAGGAACTGTCCGTGTGGGCGGTGTTGCGGTAAATGAAATCCAGCACTGGGAATTTGAGAAACCGTGTGACTATGACAAAAAAATAAAAGATGCAAGTTATGAAACAACCTCTGTATATGGATTTGGACACCCCCTCTATTTTAAAAACGTAATAGATGTTCTAAGGGGAAAGGCAGAGCCGGACACAGACGGCAGGGAAGGACTTAAATCCCTGGAAGTAATCATTGCAACCTATTTATCTGCAAGGGACGGCAAAACAATATCCCTTCCCCTGGAATATTGACCTGTTTTTTCTACCATAGTCAAAAATACTCATATTTTTATTTGACTTTAGTGTAACATAAGGATAACACCATGGAATATTTTGTACATGAAACAGCAATAATTG
>CAZTEM010000025.1:0-19912 GCA_964612755.1 uncultured Desulfobacterales bacterium
ATAATTTTTTCTACCTTTAAAACTTTTTATTAATTAATTTATAGACCGCTTGCCTTATTAGGCTTGACTTTATTGATTATATTCAATAATTTAGAAAGTATATGTTTAAATACAATTTCTTAAAATGATAAAAATAAAAATTATTGCATGAAAGAAAAAAAATCTTTTTTTAAAAAAATATTAAGTCGTTTTAAGCTGTTTTTTAAAGGTGATGAATCCTACGAGCGCCTTTTAGACATATCCAAATCCTATGAAAAACTTCTAAATATTTCAAATAAAAGACTTTTTGAGCTGCAGGTACAAAAAGAAAAAGAAACTAGAATTAATAAACGCTTATTAAAATTCGTATCAAAGAGAAATGCAGAATTAATAATGTTTAATGATATTGACCCTGAAATCAAAACAAAAAAAAGAGTTAAAACCCATTGTTTTTCAGATATAAGAAATTTCACCCATATCAGCGAGCTTTTAGGTGATGATCTAGGTCCTTTTCTGGCATCATACTATAATAAAATTGCTGACCCCATAATCCACCAGAATGGAGAAATCCATTCTTTTATTGGAGATGCGATCTTTTCCACTTTTGATGATTGTTATTCTGCAGTGCTTGCAGCCATAGACAGCAGGTATAAGTTAAATTCTTTTAATAGAAAACGGGCAGATTATAATTATTCGGGTAAGGAAAAAATCAAACTCATTACAAATGGTAATGGTATTGCCACAGGTGAAAGCTATATTGGCAATATAGGATTTAAAAAAAAAATGAGCGATACTGTTATCGGAAGATATGTAAACCTTGCAAGCAGGCTTGAAAAACTCACCAAAGCTTATAATGTACCCATATTAATTGATGAGAACACCCACAAAGGAATTTCTGAGACCAATCTTTTTGCAAATAATTTTGATAAAAATGCCCTTGATGATATTCCTGATATTTTTGCAATTATCAAAAAGAATATCAGTGAAAAAAACATATTTGCAAGGGAAGTAGGTACTGTTGTACCAAAAGGATTGGAGAAAAAAGTCAAAATTTATGAAATAATGAATTCATACAGCAAAGCAATGATCGCTGTAAAATCAATTTTATTAAGTAAATATAAACAAATCCTCCACAATGAATTTAATTGTCCCAATGCAAAAACACTTAAAGAGCAACTCCAATCATTAACCCAGGCAAAACATGATTTTATGGACCTGCAAAAACAATTTCAAGAATATTTCTTTTTAATTGAAAATGATCATAGAAGGCTTAACAGCAAGCCGAAATTGAGTGACACTGATAAAAAAGAATTATCACGAACCAATGCGGATCAGGATTTTATAATAAATCATAAAATATTAGTAACCGATAGAATTCTTAATTTAATGCATGCCAACCCTGTATATTTTGAAGAAAACCCATGGCAGGGTATAGAATCATTTAACAGCCCATAATTTACAGATAAATATATTCATTTTCATCAAGATGACTATCCCTTGAATACATTGAAACATCAGTTTTAATAAACGGTTTCCTTTCAGGATCAAGGGACACTCTTACATCATCCACACCTTTATCATGGATATGGTTACCGATATTATCCTTTACAACCCATTTACCATCAATATCTTTTTCCCAGATGGAAGAATCTCTGAATTTTTCTATGGATTGCATAAATTCAGATTCAGACATATTAATATATTCAAGGTAAAGATCCATATCCCTTGGCCGGACAGGGTCGTGGCGCATTATAAGTTCAATCCCTTGTTCTCTTGTCAGCCTGCCATGCCTTATATCAGTGCTTGCGTCATCAGTTGCCCGCCCATATCCGAATTTTAAATATTTTAAATAATCATGCACACCATTTGCACACATATCTTCAAGTTTATCATAAATATTATAGGTCCTGTCCCGTTCCTGAGCAGTTTCAAAACTATATTTTTCAATCATGAATTCTGTTTGCTTTCTTGCGTTCCAATTTAAATAATTACTAAGATAAATTCCGCGCAGTCCAATATCTTCAATGTCTTGGTCCGATGGATAAAAAAACGGAGCCATATCCTTATATGTGATGCCTTCTTTGATGGCAAGTTCGTCCTCAAGTATATCCTGGGGTTCAAACCCCCTCATCATATGTTCCTGACGTTTTTTCTTTGTAAATTCAACCATATCATCCTGATTATACATACCTGTTAATTCAGAGAATCCTTCTTCGCCCCATATCATTAAAGGGATTCTGTATTTAACTGCGACCTGGATGGGGAAAGTCATGATTCCTGCATGGTAATGCCAGGTGGCATCTCCCATACGTTTTAAAGCATATCTTGAAAGACGTCTTACAGCACCTGGACTTGATGTAAATCTTAATAAATCGCACTCAAACTGCTTAATAAGATTTGTAAGATTTCTCATGCCGAGTTTAGTATTAAATATATGATTATAGGTCACCAAAAGAGGATTCATACCATATTTTTCTTTTATCAGATATGTCTGATAATGACTGTCCTTTCCTCCACTTACAGGTATAATACAATCATAAATTCTATGCTCTTTTCTGGCTAATTCCTTATGCTGTTCAAGCAGATCAACAAGCCACTCTTCTCTTTCTTTCCAATTAATTGAAGGTCTGGATTCTATAAGGCGGCATCCACTGCACACGCCTTGTTCATCAAAAATAATATCAGGTTTAGTATTTGCAGGATAAGCACAGCGTTTACAATATCTCATTGAATCTCCTTTTAGATTTTAAATTACACACAATAATCAAATTCATATTTTGGCTTTCTTGGCTTTTTAATTTTATAAAAATCTGTTTTTCTGACGTCTAATCCAGTCTGCTCAAGGTATTCTTTAGCTTTTTTTGTACTATGCTCTGTAAAATGGAAAATATTTGCAGCTGATACTGCCTGGGCATTGCCTGTATTTATTCCCTGCTCCAGATGTTCCCATTTACCAACACCGCCTGAGGCAATAACCGGTATGTCCACAGCATCTGTGACCAATTTTATCAGATCAAGATCATATCCATTTCTGGCGCCGTCATTATCAATTGATGTCAAATATATTTCTCCTGCGCCTCTTCTGGCAGATTCAACACACCAGTCAATAACAGAAACGCCTGTTGGTTTTCTGCCCCTGTCAACAAAAACTTCATAATTTTTAACATCATTTTTTTTAACATCAATGGATACAACAATACATTGATTTCCAAATATCTCAGATGAATGATGAATAAAATCAGGATCTTTAAAAGCATGGGTATTAATTATAACTTTATCAGCTCCAATTTTGATAAGATTTCGAATATCATTAATTGATTGCACAAAGCCCCCAACAGATAAAGGGACAAAACATCTCCTGGATAAATCCTGAATAACTGAAAAAAACATTGCCTGATTTTCTTTTTCCCTTGAGACATCAAGAATAACTATCTCATCAATTGCCCAGGTATTGAAAAAATCAACAGCGGTTATAACATTACCAATAACATTTGTGTGATTAAACCCTATACTCTGTACAATTCTCCCGTTCCTGCACAAAAGGGTTGCTATTAATCTGTGTTTCAGCATTTTTATTTATATATTCCAGAAAATTATTTAAAAGTTTTAATCCGGTACCCTGGCTTTTTTCAGGGTGAAACTGTACTCCAAAAATATTATCTTTTTGTAAGCTTGCAGCAATGGTGGTGCCGTGATGACATATACTTGTAACATATTGTTCTGATTGTTTATCAGGAATAAAACAATAACTATGAACAAAATAAAAAACAGGATCATCATTAATATCTTTGAACAAATCAGATTTTTTTAATATTTTTGTATTATTCCAACCCATATGGGGGATCTTATATGAAGAATCCTCAGGCACAATCTTTTTAACCTGCCCTTTTATCCAGCACAAACCATTATTTTCGCCATATTCGTAACCTCGAGTCGCCAAAAACTGCATCCCGAGACAAATCCCTAAAAAAGGTTTTTTCTTAGAGACAACTTCATTTGTAAGAGTATTAATCAGGTCAAGCCTTTTCAAATTTCTCATTCCATCACCAAAGGCTCCAACGCCAGGAAGAATTATTGCCGAAGCTTTTTCCAAATCACTTTTAGTATCTGTAACAATTATATCGTCAGCAACCAATTTAAAGGCATTGGTAATCGATTGAATATTTCCCATGTTATAATCAATTATGGCAATCATATTGTCCCCGAGCAATAATTCAGGTAATAACCCAAAAAATTAAACTTAGATATTAAACTTAAATATAAAATCGGAATAATAAAGAGTAAACTTAATTATGCTTTTAGTTTAACAAAAATTTGTTTATTTTAAAATAAAAATAAACAAATTTTCACATATTTAATTGATCCGGATTTTTTATTCCATACCCAAAGGCTCCAACGCCAGGAAGGGCAATAATAGATGCTAAACCATTTTAAAAATAAATCAGGGTGATGTTTTATGCAATTTTATTCGTTTTGGGGGTGATTAGCCAGCATTTTAGCCATGATAGATCCTATCCCTCCTCGGGGAGATTGTTCAAAAAATGAATTTTTAATAATCTCATAAAATGCCTTGGCAGGCGGGGAAAGAGGTGTTTGTTTCGAGTACCCGAAACTGACATCCAGGAAGATTCGGGTATCTTTTAATGTACGCCATGTCAGCCTCTGTTCTTTAACTCTCTGATCAATGGATGGTTCTACTAAAAAAGATATCCCTTCCTTTCGTTCCACCAACTCAATAATAAATCCAGTATTACTAGATTCCATGAAGACATTAGGTTCAGCACCATTTTGTTCATAAAGTTCCATAATTTTTTTGCGTGTACCTGACCCTTTGCCCTTAAGGATAACCGGTTCCATTACTATATCATTAAATTCAAGTTCTTTTTTTTGCGTAAGGGGATGGTCCACAGGCAAAACAATGACAACCTCCTCTTGGCTGAATGGAATAAATTGAATTGAAGAATCACTTATTTCCATTTGGGCAACCACGACGACTTCATTTCTGCACTCCTGCAAACTGTTGATCATAGACATGGAGCTTCCTTCCTCAAGAATCACCTTTATATCCGGGTATGCACGATGAAAAACTGAAATAATGGATGGCATGATATACTTAGCATAGGCTTTTGTACATCCTATTGATAGAACACCGTGGTTAAGTTCTTTCAGATGGGTCAGGATAATTTCGACCTCGTCCTCAATATTAAAGATTTCACCAGCCTTTTCAAATAGAGTCTTTCCTGTATATGTAAGATATAATTTTTTCCCCTGTCTTTTGAATAATTTCATATCATAAAATTTTTCAAACAATTTAATCTGGGCTGTTACTGCAGGCTGGGAGATATAAAGTTTTTCTGCGGCAATGGTATAACTTGAATGCTTTGCAACATAATAAAATGCCCTTAACTGATTCAAATTGACCATAATTTATCAAGCCTCAATTTTCGGTTGCTACATGCAAAAGTATACTATAAGAAAAACTTATACATGCCATAAGTTTATATGAGTTGACTTGTTTTTTGTCAACAAATATTACTGAAGCATATCATACTTGATATCTAAATAAACAGTTCCAAGGTTGTTTTACACGTTGTCGGCTTCCATCTTAACTTTCTGCAGTTTCCTGTGCCACGCAGGTATGAATATAGATATTCGGATTTTAGTTTTTTCGGTTTTTTTTAACATTTATCAATTTTTATGGAGGTCAAAATGGCTGATAACAAGTTCCCAAGTCCCCACGAGATAGAAGCAATCCCCGGAACAGAAGGGTGGGAGAGAATGTATCCCTATCACTATCTTTTTTCTACAAAAGATAAAGAAAGAAAAGAGTATGAAGAAAATGCCTTCTGGTTCAATGATGCCCTTCATTATCCCGAACCCATGTATCCCTTTGACATTATCTGGGACGAGGCATGGTTTCTGTCTCTGTCACAGTTTAATACTCGTATTTTCATGATACCACCAGCCCTTGGTATTGATCACAGAATTATCAATGGAAACATCTATATTACGCCGGTTCCTGTGACAGATCCCGAAGAAGTTCAAAAGAGAATCCCCTTGTTCATGGAACGGGCCGGATATTATTATGAAAACTGGGACAAACTGCATGATCAATGGGAAAAAAAGATGAAAGGGATTATTTCAGATATTGAAAATCTTGACATCTGTCCTCTTCCCGATATGGAAGATATCTCAGTGGTGAAAAACGGTCTTGGGACATCCAGTGGTTATGAATTGCTCAAAAATTATGATAAATTAATAGATCTGGGTATCCTATGCTGGCAATATCATTTTGAATTTCTGAACCTGGGCTATGCTTCCTATGTCACCTTTGTTGATTTTTGCACTAAAGCGTTTCCAGATATTCCTTTACAAAAAATCACCCAGATGGTTGCCGGAATTGATGTTATTTTATATCGACCGGACGATGAATTGAAAAAACTGGCCAAACTGGCCATTGAACTGAATGTTGTTACGCAGATAGGCGATGATTCCAAGGATGTTGAATCGGTTATCTCAGTGCTTTCCGAATCAGAAGCAGGTAAAAAATGGATCACCGCCTGGGATGAAGCCAAACAGCCATGGTTCAACATTTCAACGGGGACAGGCTGGTATCACCAGGATGTTTCCTGGAATGACAACTTAAATATTCCGTTAAGCTCCGTCAGAATTTATATTGAAAAATTAAATGCCGGTAAATCAATTGACAGACCCATGGAAGAAATCAAAGTTGAACGTAAAAAACTGATTAAAGAATATAGAGGATTATTAAAAACCGATGAAGACAGACAGACCTTTGACCAGCTACATGGCACATCCGAACTGGTATTCCCCTATGTTGAGAATCATATGTTCTATGTAGAGCACTGGTTTCATTCCGTGTTCTGGAATAAAATGAGAAGTGTGGGATCTATCATGAAAACCCATCAATTTATCAACGATACGGAAGATATCTGGTACCTGTCCCGCAGTGAGATAAAAGAGGCCTTGTGGGATCTTGTAACGTCATGGGCAACTGGTACTAAGGGCTATGGTCCCCTGCACTGGCCTGAAGAAATCGAATGGAGAAAAGGCGTTTACCAGAAATTTAAAGACAACCGCCCTACCCCGGCGGTAGGAACACCTCCTGAAGTTATTGCAGAACCGTTTACCATTGTCCTCTGGGGCATCACCAATGACAGCATGGCGGCCTGGGCAAAATTAAAAGAAATAGGTGATCCGGACAAAGTCAATGAAATGGAAGGGTTTGCAGGATCACCCGGTGTGGTTGAAGGCATTGCAAGGGTCTGCCGTTCCGTGGATGATATTGGTGAACTCAAAGAAGGAGAAATCTTAGTGGCACCAACTACATCACCTTCCTGGGCTCCGGTATTTCAAAAAATTAAAGCAGTTGTAACCGATGTGGGCGGTATCATGTGTCATGCTGCTATTGTATGCCGTGAATACGGCATGCCGGCCGTTGTCGGAACCGGTCAGGGAACAGCCATTATCAAATCCGGCATGAGAATTAAAGTCAATGGTGATACCGGAAAAATTAATATTGAGAGGTAAATTACTATCATGGAAAAAAGATATGACTATGTTCTCTGGTTTGAAGAATGTGATCTGGAATCAATCCCCCTTGTTGGAGGTAAAAATGCTAGTTTAGGCGAACTGCTCAAAGCGAACATCCCGGTTCCACCAGGCTTTGCCATAACCACCAAGGCATATAACCTTTTTCTTGAACAGGGAAACATCAAAAAAGAAATATTTAAGATCTTAAAAAGTGTTAAAACCGAGGATGTAGACTCCGGTGAAAGTGCCAGCAAAAACATCCGGAGCATTCTTGAAGGCACACAGATAAATGATGATCTGCAGGATTATATTGGAGAATTTTACAGACGTCTGTCTAAAAAATGCAATGTTCCGGCCGTTCCGGCGGCCGTCAGATCCAGTGCAACCGCAGAGGATCTTCCTGGTGCCAGTTTTGCAGGACAGCAAGATACTTTTTTATGGATCAGGGGAATCGATGATATTCTCACCCATGTTAAAAAATGCTGGTCAAGTCTTTTTACCGCAAGAGCGATTTATTACAGAACAAAAATGGGATTTCCCCATGAGCAGGTGGAAATTTCCGTAGGTGTTCAGAAAATGGCAAATGCCTGGACTGCCGGTGTGATGTTTACATTGAATCCTGCCACCGGCGACCAGTCCACCATTGCCATAGACGCAAATTTTGGATTCGGAGAAAGTGTTGTAAGCGGTGAATGTACACCGGACAATTTTATTATTAATAAAATTACAGATGAAATTATAAAAAAATCAATCTCCCATAAAACCATCCTGTATACCCGTGATCCAGAAAGCCACTGTGTTGTAAAACAGGCTGTCCCCAATGAAAGGACCGATATTCAATGCGTGGTAGATAAGGATGCCGTTGCGCTTGCCAGAGTTGGGAAAAGGATAGAAAAACATTACGGCAAACCCATGGACATTGAATGGGCTATTGATAAGGACACACCTGGCAAAGCAAAGATCATGATCCTTCAAAGTCGGCCTGAAACTGTCTGGAGTGACAAAAAAGTAGAGCCGATCATGAAACCCAGGTCATCAGCTCTTGCACACATTTGTGCGGGACTTGTAGCAGGCAGAAAAGTTAATTGATGATTACATCAATTTATATTTTATATTGTTTTATACTATAAGGAGAAAAATAAATGAAAGACATGAGAGATTTTGTAGCCGTCTGTGAAGAAAAGGGTCTTCTGAAGCGTATTACAGCTGAAGTTGATCCCTACCTTGAATTATCGACCATTGCCAAACTCAATGAGGAGGATCAGGGTCCAGCACTATTGTTTGAAAATGTTAAGGACCATAACTCGCCCGTGATTACCAGTGCCGCCACAACTGTCCAGAGACTTGCCATTATAATGGGAGAATCTGAGGATTCGAGCCTTGTTGACCTGTATAAAATATGGGCTGAAAAAGCAAAAGAACCCATCCCGCCAAAGTACGTGGATAGAGCCCATGCCCCCTGCAAAGAAAATATCATGATGGGAGATGAAGTTGATTTGAATATTTTTCCGGTCCCCCATTATTATCCCCTGGATGGTGGAAAATATTATGGCACCGCTCACTTTATCATCAGTAAAGATCCTGATTCAGGGTGGGTAAATTTAGGCACGTATAGAAGCCAGCTGCTGGGAAAAGACAAAATAGGCACCCAGTTTATTAAAGGCAAACATGCTGACCAGATGCTTAAAAAATATCAGGCTCTTGGTGAACCCATGCCGGTGGCTTCCATTGTCGGATGTGATCCGATTTTATTTATTCTGGGAGCCGCCCGGGTCGGTGCCTTTACCAGTGAGTATGATGTAGCCGGTGCTTTCAGGGGAGAACCTGTCGAAGTGGTAAAAGGTGAAGTGGTTGACCTGCCGATTCCAGCCCATGCAGAGATTGTTGTGGAAGGATTTGTTGATGCGGAAAAATTTATGGAAGAGGGTCCCTTTGGTGAATATACCGGGTATTACTCCGGTGTGGGAACAGATCCCAGAAATTTTATTGATGTGAAATGTGTGACCTATAGAAACAATCCCATTTTCTGGGGCACAACGGTTGGACGCGCGGTAACGGATTCTCACATGGTCATGGCCCTGTCTTATGGTGCCACCCTCTGGCAGCAGCTCAATGAAATGAATATCCCGGGGTTAAAGGCGGTTTATTGTCCACCGGAAGGCTCTGGAAGGTTCCTTGCCATTATTTCAATGAAACAGATGTATCCCGGACATGTGGATCAGGTTCTTACGGCTTCCATCTCAACTGAAATGGGCGCCTATGGTCTTAAAACCGTCATTGTTGTGGATGAAGATATTGATCCGTGGGATATCCCCCGTGTCATGTATGCCTTGAGTTTCAGGTTCCAGCCCAACCGGTCCCAGGTGATCAAAAGAGGACGATCCACACCACTTGATCCGTCATTACCCATTGACTCAAGATGGATTACAGGAAGACTTCTCCTGGATGCAACCATCCCCTATGAATGGGAAGAAAAACCCATCCCCATTGAGCTTGATCCTGATATGGTTAAGCAGGTTAAGGCAAAATGGTCAGAGCTCGGACTTTAAGGAGAAGATAAGTCGTGAAACCAATTCGATATACAAAAAAAATGACAGATGAATTCCTGAACGACGGATACTGGACCAAGGAAACATTTTATGATTTCTGGGAAAAAAATGCCCGGGAAATACCGGATCAGGAAGCGCTGGTGGATTCTAAATACCGGCTGACATGGAAACAGGCCGTGGAATTAGTGGATGCCATGGCCATCTCCTGGGTTGAAATGGGAATAGAAAAACACTCCCGGGTGATTATCCAGTCCCCCAACAGTGTTTATGGATTTCTGGCAAGGATTGCCTGTGAACGGGCAGGATTGATTTCCCTGACAGTATACCCGTATTTACGGAAAAAAGAGTTGACCTATATGGTGGACAGGACCAAGGCATCCGCCGTAATTATTCTTCATACCTATAATAAGTTCGACTATCTTGACATGTATGAAGATCTCCAAAAAAAATTTTCTCACCTGAAGAATATTTTCCTGTTTGATGACAGGGTTCCCCAGGATGCCCCGGAAGGAACTTTTTCATTGACCGCAATGGTTGAAAAAAGGGTACAATTGCCTGTGGACAAGTCTATCCTGGATAAAAGGCGGTTTGATCCAATAGAAAACATTGCGATTTTAACCACCACCTCGGGCACCACCGGTATTCCAAAACTGGTTGAATGGCCCCCGGCTCCGAGAATATGTACTTCAAAGGGCAGGGTAGACATCTGGGGTCTTTCCAAAGATGATATTACTATGGCCATTGCTCCCCATGCCGGAGGTGCAGCCGGTACCCTGACCTATTTTGCCGCCCCCATTGCCGGAGCGAAAACCGTAATGCTGGAAAATTTTTCTCCAGATGCGGCACTGGCACTCATTGAAAAAGAAAAAGCCACTGCCATTGGTGTGGTCCCCACCCATTTGATCAGAATGCTGGAAGCAGACGTGTCAAAGTATGATTTAAGCTCTTTGAGATTTATTCGATCCGCCGGCGGGTATCTTGCCCCCCAGGTGGCAGAAGAAGCTGAAGATGCGTTTGGCGCATCCATCACCAGTGATCTGGGCACCCAGGATATGGGGTCCGTTTCCGGCTGCCGGGTGGAAGACACCAAGGATTTAAGACGTCGAACCGTGGGCAGAATGCTGCCGGGCAATAAAGTCCGGCTGGCAGACAAGGAAAACAAGGAAAAAACCGTCCCGGACGGAGAGCCCGGTATTCTCTATTTCAGGGGGCCCCACGCACCGGCCGGATATTACAGGGATGAAGAACTCACCTCAACGGTTTTTGATAAAGATGGCTGGACAACCACAGAAGATATCGTCAAATTCGATCAGGGATGCCTCTGGATTCTGGGTCGTGCCAAAGACATGATCATCCGCGGCGGTCAGAATATTTATCCGGCTGAAGTGGAAGGACTCTTAAATGACCATCTTTCTGTGGCATCAGTGGCCATCGTGGGATACCCGGACAGGGAAATGGGAGAAAAATGTGCCGCCTATGTCATTGTTAAAGCCGGTATGGAGTTTGATTTTAAAACCATGGTGGATTATTTAAAATCCAAAGATATTGCCATGTTCAAACTTCCCGAACACCTTGAAATTGTAGATGAATTCCCAGCAGTTGGGGATTCCGGAAAAGTAAACAAAGAAACCCTTAAAAAAGACATCAGAAAAAGACTGGGGTTATAACTTGAAACCGGCAGCCATTTTAACAAAAAGCATTTAATTGCAACAGCTGCCGGTTTCCCAAAGGCGAATCAAATGATAACACCCAAAACCGTTTTAATCATCTCTACTCTTGATACCAAAAAAGAAGAAACCCGGTATTTAAAGTATAAATTTAAAGAAATTGAGGTTTTACCGCTTTTAATGGATCTTTCCATGCGGGGAAAGGAAAAGTCCAGGGCGGAATTGACTCCGTCTCAGGTGGCATCTGCCGGCGGGAGCACCATAGAGGAAATCAACAATTCCAAAGAACGCTCCACCATTACCAATATTATTATTGATGGCGCCACAAAAATTGCCAAAGATCTGTATGATGCCGGAAAAATTGACGGTGTCATGGCTATCGGAGGATCCACCGGATCCTTGATGGCCACCGATGTCATGCGGGCTCTGCCCTTTGGCATCCCCAAGTTAATGATATCCTCTACTGCTGCCCTTCCGGGTCTTTCCACCAAATACATCGGGACCAGTGATATTTTATTGTTTCATTCTGTAATCGAAATAGCCGGTGTAACGGATATGTTGTCCAATGTCATGGACAGAGCATGTTATGCCATGAAGGGCATGATAAAGTATGTCAGCAATCCCTTGAGTTCAAAAAATAAAAAAACCATTGCCATGACCATGCTGGGTCCCTGCGAACAATGCGCCAGTTCGGTCAGGGCAGCCCTTGAAAAGAGAGAATACCAGGTAACGGGATTTTCTGCAGCCGGTGTCGGGGACAGGGCCATGGAAAAAATGATTTCCCAGGGATTTTTCCATGGGGTGATTGATCTCGCTCCGGGAGGTGTGGGAGAGCATTATTTCGGATATATGCGCGATGGTGGTCCCCACCGGCTGGAATCTGCCGGGGGAAAAGGAATTCCCCAGATTATATCCACCTGTTCTGTTAATCACATGACCCCGTCCAGATCAAAATATAAAAAAGAATTTCATGAAAGACGAAAGTATGACCTGGACAAATTCAGGACATGGCTCCGCCTTTCAACCGATGAACTCAAGACAATTGCCCGTGAATTTGCAAGAAAGCTCAATGGAGCAACCGCCCCTGTAAAACTGATAATCCCCCTTAAAGGATGGTCATCTGTAGATACAAAAGGCTGCCCCACCTATGACCCGGATGAAGACCTGATTTTTGTTAAAACATTGAGAGAAGCACTTGATCCCGGGATAGAGATTATTGAAGTTAATGCCAACATGGAAGACCCTGATTTCAGTGAGCAGGTAATACAATCCGCACTGGAGCTTTTCTAATGGATACATTTTTTGAAAACAGACTGATTGAAAAAATTAGACCCTTATATAAAAATGGTCGTGACGGGGACTTTGATCACGTCCTGCGCATGGTAGCCTTATGCAGGATCCTTCTTAAAAGTGAAAACGGGGTGGAGGATATTGTGCTGCCGGCAGCCTATCTCCATGACATCGGGTGGAGTGCGGTTGACTTTTCCGATTTTAACAAAGCCACTCCCAAGGTTAAAACCGGTTCGTCCAGTTTTATGCAGCATATGGAACAGGGGGCTGTCATAGCCAGTAAAATTTTAGCGAAGCTTGATTATGATCCTGGCAAAACCAAAGACATCCAGACCATTATTCAGTCCCATGACCTGCCGGAAACAATTTTTAAAATGAATAATATTTCAGCCACCCTGGTTGTGGAGGCAGACCGGCTGGACAGATATGGGAAAATTGGACTGGAACGGTTTAAAACCATGTTTGGTGCGGATAAACTTAAAGGGGAATATTGGGAAGAAGCCAGGCAGCTAAGGCTCGATGGACTTAAAAACTGGTTCAAAACAAAGACAGCTTCCAGGTTGTCCCAAAAATTAGCTGCAGAAATGGGGTTGTTTGATTAATATTGAAACAAATAAATAAATAAAATGGAGAAAAAAATGATTGTTAAAAACTGGATGTCCAAACATCCCGAAACTATTTCAAGCGATCTTTCAGCTAACGAAGCCATGAATTTATTTGAGGAAAGCAAGGTTCCGTTTATGGCAGTAGTGGACACCGGAAAATTCAGGGGGCTTATTGCCAGGCGGGATTTAAGAGAGGCTGCTGCCTGGGCAATGTCATCCCAGGATATCTATGAAATTCAATATTTTAACGAACGCCTGAAAGTAAAAGATGTCATGGTTCGAAAGCCTGTCACCCTGTCCGTGGAAGATACTGTTGAGGACGCTCTTGCAAAAGGGAAACAATTTGGCAGAACATTTCTGCCAGTAATGGATAGAGACAGACTTGTGGGTACCCTGTCAAACAGAGATTTTACTCATGTCCTAAAACAGGTCTTAGGCGGGAGAGAAGGAGTGTATGGTGTTTCTATTGAAGTTAACGGAAATTCAAAGGTTACTATAAAAAAAATCCTGGAAGAAATCTTTATCATGGAGATTGATGTTAAAGGCATTTTTACACTTAAGGATCCAGATTCAGGGACAAAACGGCTGATTATCAGATTTGAGACAAAGCATTTAAAAGACATCATCACAATAGTTAAAAAAAAAGGGTACAAACTGCTTGAAGTGATGACAGGCAAAGAGTAATCTTCTAATTTGACTGAACTTGATCATAATATATATTCAATTTAAGGAATCATCTATGACAAAACGATTAATTATAGGTATCTCCGGGGCAAGTGGTGTGATCTATGGAGTCAGGCTGCTGGATGTCCTGAAAAACAGCGGCATTGAAACTCATTTAATTATTTCAGAAGCTGGAAAACTTAATATTCGGATCGAAACCAATTATGCTGTTAATGATGTCCTTGCCATGGCAGACGTCACCTATACCAACAAACAGATTGCTGCATCCGTTGCCAGCGGCTCCTTCCTGACCATGGGAATGGTAGTGGCGCCCTGTACAGTTAAAACCCTTTCAGGAATTGCCAATTCCTATAATGAAAACCTCCTGATTCGGGCAGCTGATGTCCAACTCAAAGAAAAACGAAAATTGGCACTGTTATTTCGTGAAACTCCACTGCACACAGGGCATTTAAGGCTTTTAACCCAGACAGCTGGCATGGGAGCACATATCATCCCGCCAGTACCAGCCTTTTATCACCATCCAAAAACCATTGATGATATTATAAACCAGTCGGTGGGAAAAGTCCTTGATTATATGGGAATCGAACATGACCTCTTTCAGCGGTGGGACAATTCAGAACTGGATGGATTGTCAAAACAATCTAAAATCCGTGAAAAAAAATTTATTTCCATCAAATAACTCTGGGTTAAGTACAAATATTGATCCTGATTCTACATTTGTTAACTTGACATATGAATTATTTGATTATATCATAGCTATTTATTAGCTATATTATTTAATTTTTTCTTTAACATGAGGAGACCGCATATGCTGTTACCAAACTTTGATTTTCATGATCCAGTCTCACTAAAGGAAGCGTTGACACTAAAAAATAACCTTGGTAAAAACGCAAAAATCCTTGCTGGTGGAACAGATCTTCTTGTCCACATAAAAAAAAAATTGATCACACCGCAAAATCTTATCAGCTTATCAAAAATTAATGATTTGTGTAATATTAAAACCCAGGGTTCATCTGTAGTTATCGGGGCATGTGTGACCATGGCTAAACTTTGTGAATCTCAGATAATTATTGATAATTTTTCCGCGCTCAAATCCGGTGCTGAGAGCCTTGGTAACCATCTGATCAGAAACAGAGCTACTCTTGGCGGTAATGCATGTAATGCAAGCCCTGCAGGAGATACTCTGCCTTCTCTTTTAGTTTATGATGCTGTTGCACTTATTGAAAGTGTTGATGGAAAAAGAGAAGTTCCCATTGCACAATTTTTTAAAGGACCCGGAAAAGCTGATATTCAAGACAATGAAATTTTAACAGGCTTTAAATTGCCAATACCTGACAAAAATACCGGCGCCCATTATATTCAACTTGGGAAACGCCAATCATCTGAAATAAATGTGGTCAATGTTGCATCTTTTCTTCAATATGACCCTGATACTAAAAAAGTTATAAATGCCAGAATTTCATTGGGCTCTGTAGCAGCAACTCCAATTAGAGCCAATAAGGCTGAGGCTGCTCTAAAAGATCAAACAGCTGAAGAGACTTTATTCTTTCAGGCAGGAGAAGTTGCCAGAAAAGAAGATTGTAAGCCCATAGACGATTTCAGAGGCAGTGCCGAATACAGACAGGCAATGGTTGGAGTCCTTACAAAACGAACACTGAAAGCAGCTTTTGACCAGGCTCAAGGCGTTTAAATATTGAGTGAACAGGAGAAAAAAATGAAAAAAATCATTAACATTACTATTAATAATGAAAAATATGAACTTGCTATTGCACCCAATAAGACTCTTGCTGATATGCTCAGATACGATCTTGGTCTTACTGGTACAAAAAAAGGATGCGATTCAGGAGACTGTGGTGCCTGCACTGTAATTCTTGACGGAGATGCAGTCAATTCATGCCTGGTACTTGCGATCCAGACTGATGGTTCTGTTGTGGAGACCATTGAAGGTCTTGCCAATGATGAAGGTTTACATCCTCTTCAACAAGCCTTTGTTGAGCATGGTGCTATTCAATGTGGATATTGCTCACCTGGGATGATCATGTCTGCTAAAAACCTTTTAGACAAAAATGCAAATCCTACGGATAAGGAAATCAGGAAAGGTCTTTCTGGAAACCTATGCCGTTGCACAGGATACCAGAAAATATTCGAAGCCATCGAATCTCAAAGATCCTAACCCTGTCCATACTAAGGAGGAATAATGAAAGACCTAAATATTATAAGCACCCGAGCAAATCGTATAGATACCCCTGATAAAGCAACTGGCAAAGCAATTTTTGTGGATGATATCTCCAAACCAGGCATGTTATATGGTGCATTGCTGCAAAGCCCCCATGCCCATGCAAAAATTCTTTCCATTGACACTTCAAAAGCAGAAAAACTAGCCGGAGTTAAATCTGTTGTCACCTCTAAACAGGCAGGCTCAATAAATTATGGTGTAAGCCCTGCAAGATATGATGAGACAATTTTTGCCATTGACAAAGTAAGATATATTGGAGATGAGATTGCAGCAGTCGCAGCAACCTCACTTGATATTGCATTTAAAGCTGTTGAATTAATAGAAGTTAAATATGAAATTTTACCTGCTGTATTTACTGTGGAAGATGCTGTTAAAGATGGCGCCCCACAACTCCATGAAAAATTTCCAAACAATTTATGCGCTGAAGTCCATCAAGAATTTGGTGATGTTGAAAAAGGCTTAAAAGAATCTGATATCATCAAAACCACAACAGTTAAAAACAAGAGACAAGATGGTGCGTGTATAGAACTCCAGGGCTGTATTGCAGAATTTGACAACCGCGGTACTCTGACCTTGACCACATCTACCCAGGTACCCCATTATGTACAACGAACTGTTGCCATGGTTCTTGGCATGGATGTTGGTAAAGTAAGGGTAAAAAAACCATATCTTGGTGCAGGCTTTGGTATTAAAGCATCAGCAAACCCCATGGAACTTGCATGTTGTGTCCTTGCCAGAGAAACAAAAAAACCTGTTAAAATGAATTATACACGAGAGCAGGTATTTATGCTGGCACGAGCCAGACATCAATTTACCCATACCATTACCATCGGCGCAAAAAAAGATGGAACCCTCATGGCTCTTAAACATGAATGCACACTTGATGGCGGTGCCTATTCAAGTTTTGGCATTGCAACTGTTTATTATTCAGGTTCGCTTCTTGGAGGTCCATACAAACTTGCCAATATGAGATATGATGGTAACAGAGTATATAATAACAAACCTGCATGCGGTGCCCAGCGTGGACATGGTGCAGTTATAGCACGAGCTGCATTTGAACAGCAGCTTGATATGATAGCAGAAGAAATAGGCATGGACCCAATGGAGTTGCGTATTAAGAATATGATGGAAACAGGTGATACTACCTGTAATGATCTTAATATGAGTTCCTTTGGCATGTCTGAATGCATTGAAGCAGTACGTAAAGGATCTGACTGGGATAAGAAAAAAGGCAATATGCCGGACGGAAAAGGCATTGGAATGGCATGCGGATTTTTTGTATCAGGCGCAGGATATCCTATTTATAGATCAGAAACTTATCATGGCACTGTCATTGTCAAACTTACTGAAGATGGCGGAACAGCTCTTGTTTATACTGCTTCTGCAGAAATCGGGCAAGGTTCTGATACTGCTTTTGCAATGATTGCAGCAGAAACATTAGGAATACCTCTGGAAAATATCAGGTTAGCTTCCGGTGATACTGATATGGGTGTTGATCTTGGAGCTTATTCCAGCCGCCAGACATTGATGACAGGTCATGCCACAAAAGATGCTGCCGAACATGCCAAAAAACAGGTTTTAGAAGTGCTTGCCGGCAAGTTCAATATCCCTGTTGAAGATATGGATATTAAAAACGGTTTTATTGAATTCAAAGGCGAGACTCCTGATTTTACTGAGCTTAGAACTCAATACATTAAAGAGCACAGAGGATGGATAGATCATCCTGATTCTGAAAAATTTACTTTTACTGAAGCTTCCAGAATTGCTTATCTTGAAAAGGGTTCCATTGTAGGAACAGGAAAATATAAACCTCACCTTTTAGGTGGTAAATTCAAAGGTGCTGCTGTGGGAACCTCTCCTGCATATGGATGTAGTGCCCAGGTTGCTGAAGTAAGCGTTGACATGGAAACAGGTCAGATCACCATTGAAAGCATTACAGATGCCCATGATTGTGGAAAAGCAATTAATTTAACTTCTGTTGAGGGTCAAATGCAGGGTTCTGTTTCCATGGGTATTGGTGAAACAATGCATGAAGAAGTAATATTTGATGACAAGGGTAATGTCATTAATAGTGACCTTGCCGAATATAAAATTGTTACTTCCATGGATATGCCTTCTGTTAAGGCAGTGGTTGTAGAAAGCAATGAGCCCAATGGTCCCTATGGAGCAAAAGAAGTTGGAGAAGGTGCTATTATGCCAACTATTCCTGCCATACTTAATGCTGTATATGATGCAACTGGTGTCAGAATATATGAACTACCCTTAATTCCCGAACGAGTATTTAAGGCTATTCAGGAATACAAAAAAACAAAGGCTTAGGTTAACAACAGGATGTAATAAGACAAATGCCGCATTATGATGCCCGACGATATGAACGTCAGATATGTTTACCCCAGATTGGTGAACAAGGTCAGAACAAACTTTCCAAGACAAGCGTTCTCATCGTCGGTGCAGGCGGTCTTGGTTCCATATCCAGCCTATATCTTGCCGCTGCAGGCATAGGAAATATTACTATTATTGACAACGATGATGTGGAAATCACTAATTTAAACCGCCAGATATTGCATAATGAAGCATCTATTGGCAAGCCTAAAACTTTTTCAGCAGCTCAACGAATAAAAGAACTCAATTCTTCCATCAAGGTATATCCAATTCAAAAAAGGCTTGATTCAGACAATATCAGGTCTTTAATTAAGGGAATAAATATAATAATTGACGCAACTGACAACTATAAAACCCGTCAGATTATTAACAGAATATCCATAGAAAATAAACTCCCATGGGTATTTGGAGGAGTCCAGGGATTTGAAGGCATGGTTACAAGTTTTATACCGGGGCTAACTCCATGCTTTGAATGCATTATTCCACGACCGGAGCGATCTGCTCATACACCTGGAATTATTGGTCCGACTGCGGGGATTATTGCATCCATTCAAGCCATGGAAGCAATTAAATTAATTTTAAATATTGGAAAATCATTGAAAAATACATTATTGAAAATTTCAGGTCTTGATATGAGAATTCAAACCCTGACCCTGTCTAAAAACCCGGACTGCCCTGCATGCTCTCAAATCAAAAATAACAGGCAGGTAAATAACATATGATTATCCAGCTTAACGGAATAGAGGAAACAATTGATAATAATTTAACAATTTATGACCTTATTGCATTGTTTAAAGAAGGAGATCCTGATCTTATCGTTGAAATGAACAATAAATATATTCCTTCAAAAAATTTTGCAACTACATATATTATTGAAAACAGTGTAATAGAATTTATAAATCCCAATCTCGGAGGATAAAATATCAATTATGCAATACTATGAAAAAGAAAAAATAAAAGCTGTAC
>CAZTEM010000025.1:20012-31080 GCA_964612755.1 uncultured Desulfobacterales bacterium
GAGGATAAAATATCAATTATGCAATACTATGAAAAAGAAAAAATAAAAGCTGTACCTGTGCAGGAAGCAGTGGGAAAAATCCTGCTCCATGACATCACCAGAATAGTTCCTGACCTTTTTAAAGGTCCTTCATTCAGAAAAGGTCATATAATACAAGAAGAAGATGTGGAAGAACTTTTAAACCTTGGCAAACAACATATTTTTGTTGCAACTCTTAATGGTGAACTCCATGAAAATGATGCTGCAATACGAATTGCCAATGCAGCCCTTGGTAAAAATATTACCTTAAGTGACCCTAAAGAAGGCAAGGTTGGATTTACAGCTGAGACCAAAGGTCTTTTGAAAATTAATGTTAAAGGGCTTTTAGAGCTTAACAGTATTCAAGATATCATCTTTGCAAGCCTTCACACAAATCAGAGCGTACATAAAGGCAAAGAACTTGCAGGCACAAGAGTTGTCCCTTTATCCATTGATGAAAACAGAATCATTCAAGCTGAAAAAGTCTGTAAACAATATTTTCCTATTATTGATATCAAACCATTTATAAAATTCAATGTTGGGATGGTTATAACCGGTTCTGAAGTATATAGCGGCAGAATAAGAGACGGGTTTGGTCCGGTGGTGCAAAAAAAGTTTGAAGAACTCGGCAGTGTTATTATGAAAAAAGATATAGTCTCAGATGAACTTGAAATGACTGTATCAACAATTAAACAACAAATTGATGATGGTGCTGAAATGATTGCAGTTACAGGAGGAATGTCTGTGGACCCGGATGATTTAACCCCTGCTGCCATTCGCGCTGCCGGTGGAAAGATCGTATCTTATGGAGCACCAGTACTGCCTGGTGCCATGTTCATGCTTGCATATATCAACGATATACCTGTTGTTGGTCTTCCCGGATGTGTAATGTATTATCGTGCATCTATTTTTGATCTTGTTGTTCCAAGAATCCTTGCAGGAGAAAAGGTGTCAAAAAAAGATATAATTGCCATGGGTCATGGAGGTTTCTGCTCCAGCTGCAAAACCTGCAGATACCCTTCTTGCAGCTTTGGGAAATAAAATACTATTATGGAACTTTTAAATAACCATATTATAGACTGCCTTAAACAAAAACAATCTTTTGCAATTGTCACCATTATGACCCATAAAGGCTCGACTCCAAGGACATCAGGCAGCAAAATGATTGTATTAAAGGATCGCACAATCTTTGGCACCATAGGAGGAGGTCTGGTTGAAGCTTTAACAATTGATGCATGTATTGATATGATCAAAAAAAATCAATGCCAGATCAAGGAATTTGCCTTAAATCAAAAGCTCAAAGATGGGCTGGACATGGTTTGCGGAGGGGACCTTACTGTTTTTATTGATACCTTTGCCAAAATTTCTGATGATTTAATTTCAGAATTAGACTCAATATTCAATAAAATAATTGCCCTTGAAAAAAAAGGTAAAAAAGGATTTCTGGTTTCTAAAATTAGTGGATTCAGTAAATCTGAATTTACCTGTAAAAAATCTCTTATCCTTCCTGACGGCACCATTACAGGTCAAGGTCTTATTCCCAAACCTTTGATTGAAGCCATTCAAAACAACCAGTTTTCAGGGTCTTTTCCCATATTGTACAATCATAATCTTGAAGAATATATAATAGAACCTGTTCAGCCACGGGATACCCTCTATATTTTTGGTGCGGGTCATGTTGGATTCCAATTGGCAAAAGTAGCACATATTACTGATTTCCAGGTTGTTGTTGTTGATGACAGAGACGAATTTTCCAATAGACAAAGATTCCCAGATGCAAAAGATGTCATTGTTGTAGACAATTTTAAAAATGCCTATAACAATCTTAAAATTGATGATCATTCTTATATTGTTATATTAACAAGAGGTCATCTCTATGATCAAGTGGTCTTAGAAGCTGCCTTAAAAACCAATGCAGCATATATAGGCATGATTGGAAGCCGTGGCAAACGCGAGCAGATCTATTCAAATTTAAGGGAAAAAGGAATCCTAGAAAATACTCTTAAAACAATATATTCACCCATAGGTATTGAAATCAACTCGGAAACCCCTGGTGAAATTGCAATAAGTATTATTGCCCAAATCATTCAATTTCGAGCAACAAAATGAATGGGGTTTCAAACTCTGATATTTCCGCAATAATCCTTGCTGCGGGTTTTTCATCCAGGATGCATCAATACAAGCCATTACTGAATTGCGGTAATAAATCAATGCTTGAAACTGTTATTGATCTTTTCAAAATTAATCATATAAATGACATTATTGTTGTAACAGGATTTAATAAAAATCTGCTTACACCTCTGATTACAAAAAATAATGCCCAACCTGTATTTAATGCAGATTTTGAATCAGGCATGTTGAGCTCCATTAAAACAGGCATTAAAAATATAAAACCAGATTCTGCCGGATTTTTACTGCTTCCTGTTGATATCCCTGCCATCAGACCATCCACCATTGGTCAGATTATTCAAAAATTCAAAAATTTTAAAACAAATATTATAATGCCGTATTTTAATGATCTATCAGGTCATCCACCCTTGATCCCCAGCTCTCTTAAAACCCAAATCCTTAAATTAGGTATTAACTCAAGCTTAAGAGACCTGTTTGTCTCGCAAAAAAACCTTATTTTACCTTTAAACATTCTGGATCACGGCATTTTAATGGACGCAGATGACAAAAAAGGATATGAAAATATTTATAACAAAATTATAAATATTAATATTCCTGACAAAAAAGAATGCCTTGCCATTATAGATCAATATCTGCCTGGACAAACAGAAATTCAGAACCATTTAAAAAGTGTTGCACAAACTGCCGTAAAAATAGCCGAGGCTATCACAGATAATGTAAATAAAACTCTGATAACTGCAGGAGCTTTACTCCATGATATCCAGCGAAAAAAGAAAAAACATGCCCTGGCAGGTGCTGAATTATTAGCTGAAATGGGATTTACAGAAGTTTCAAATATTATTGCTCAACACATGGATATAAATTTAAATATTGATGCCCCGATAAATGAAAAAGAAATTGTATATTTTGCCGATAAAATACATAATGGGGAAAATTTAGATTTAAATTATGAAAAACGATTTAAAACAAATCAAAAAAAATTCCCCCATGCAAAAACCAATATTATTCAACGATATGAAAATACTAAACTCATACAAGCCAGACTTGAAAAATCAGCTGGAAAATCCATTGGAGCAATACTCTCGGAATAGTTCTTTGATTTTTCTTTTAAGGCATGGACAAATAAAAGATTCCAAAAAAAAGCGTTATATTGGCAGAACAGATATTCCTCTTGATGATACAGGTATATTGCAAGCTGAATACTGGCAGAAAATATTTTCAATAATAAAAATTAATAGAATTTTATCAAGTTCTTTATCACGCTGCTTTAATACTGCAAAAACCATTGCAGGCAAACAGGAAATAATGATCACCCCTGAATTAAACGAAATAGATATGGGGGCATGGGACGGTCTGAGCTTTGAACAAATCAAAAACAATCATCCAAAGGAATTTGAAAAAAGAGGGAAAAACTTAGATAGTTTTATACCTCCCCGGGGGGAAAGCTTTTATGATCTTTCCTGCCGCACCATACCTTTGTTTAATCAAATAAACAATAATCTTCAGGGCAATGCATTAATTATAACCCATGCAGGTGTCATCAGAACAATTTTGTGCCATATACAAAATATTAAATTAAAAAACTTGTTCCAGATTAAAATTGCTTATGGGGAATTGTTTGTTCTCGGGTCTGCTTCAAATAAAAAAAAGATTTAAGAATTTATCTTAAACCTTTACAATTATTTTTAAAAATCATTGGAGGCGGCTTCCAGATTTGAACTGGAGAATAATGGCTTTGCAGGCCACTGCCTTACCACTTGGCCAAGCCGCCTAAAAAAATGGAGCGAGAAACGGGATTTGAACCCGCGACTTCGACCTTGGCAAGGTCGCACTCTACCACTGAGTTACTCTCGCTCAATCAAACAAGCAACATTTATACAGATATTTGATTCAATTGTCAATATTTTTAATCAAAAATCTGATAATTTTTTAAAGCTTTTTACCTGTCTTTTTTTCCCAGTCCTTCATAAAAGCATCAATCCCTTTATCAGTCATATGATGGGATGCAAGTTCATTTAAAACTTTATAGGGTATTGTAGCAACATGGGCGCCTATCAGAGCTGATGTCTTAACATGGAGAGCATTTCTAATACTTGCAACTATAACTTCAGTTTCAAACCCGTAATTCCCATAGATATCAACAATCTCTTCGATTAATACCATACCGTCTTCAGAAAGGTCATCAAGCCTGCCAACAAATGGGCTTGCATAGGTTGCTCCTGCTTTTGCTGCCATTAATGCCTGGAGGCTTGAAAAAATCAATGTCACATTGGTTTTAATTCCAATATCAGAAAGGGTTTTAACAGCTTTTAATCCGTCTGTGGTCATTGGTATTTTAACAACTATATTATCATTGATCTTTGCAAGCTCTTTTGCTTCCTTAACCATACCTTTATAATCAAGGCTGATCACCTCAGCACTTACCGGACCTTTCACAAGTTTTGAAATCTTGGAAATTATATCTGTAAATTCGCCCTCTTCTCTTGCAATCAAGCTTGGATTAGTTGTTACACCATCTACCATACCCATATCATTAGCATCTTTAATCTCATCAATATTTGCCGTATCAATAAAAAACTTCACTTTTTCCTCCTAATTTAAAAGCACAACTTCCTGGTTGTCTTTATTATTTATATTTTCTAAAAGTGTTATTAAAAGTTCATCCGGTTTAAGTTTTAAAATCGGGTGAATAATTTTACTTTCTATATCACAAAGAGGTTTTAATACAAAACATCTTTTATGCATTCTTGGATGGGGAATAACAAGCTTATCAGTATCAATGATACTGTCTCCATAATAAATAATATCAAGGTCGATAATTCTTGGACCAAACCTTAATTTTTTCTTTCCTTGTTTTAATTTTTTTTCAATCTTTTTTAAAGCTGTCAGCAAAGCAGCGGGCGCCAATACGGTTTCAATTTTAATCACCGCATTTACAAACCAGTCCTGATCAATATAATCAACAGGTTCTGTTTTATAAAAAGGAGAGACAATAAGAACATCTATTTTATCATATTCTTTTAAACATTTTATTGCTGCTGACAAATTTTCTCTTTTATTTCCAATATTTGAGCCTATGGAGAGAAAAGCAGGTATCATTTATATCTATTTATACTCAATTTGAATAATTTTTGAATCAGGGCTTGTATTATTCCCTATCCCAAAACTTATGATTTTAAAAAAATATCGGGTCCCCTGTTCAAGCTTTTTTTTATACTCTTTAACAGACCATGGCACAGAATCGATTTTTATATAGGTAACAGGACATTCCTTACATTTTTTTATATTCTGTTTAGCCATGAATATATCAAAGCCCTCAACATTACCATGTTGATTATCTGAGTCCCATTTTAAAAGGATATAATCCTTATTGATTTTATATTTAAAATTATGAACAGCTTTTATTTGTTCTTTACTTTTTTCAATCATTTCAGGAGGACCTTTTTTACCACAGGCTGAAAATATCATGACCAAAACCAAAAATACAAAAATAGATATAAATTTCCTTTTATTGCCCTTCATTCTATTGTTCCAATTCCTTTAAAGCATTTTTTACAGCATTTTTAACATTCTTATAGCTTGTTCCCCCATGGGATTCTCTCCGTTTAATCATACTTTCAAGGGTTAAATATTCAAACACATCCTCTTTAATAAATTTTGAAACCTGTTGAAATTCTTCTAAAGAAAGATCATGGAGTTCTTTTGTATTCTCAAGAGCATAGGCAACAAGCTTACCGGACAGGGCATGGGATTCCCGGAAAGGCACACCTTTAACCGTAAGATAATCTGCAAGATCCGTGGCATTTAAAAACCCTTTAGTGCAGGAATCATACATTTTTTCTTTATTGATTTTAATATTGGGAATCATGCGCCCATAAACATCAAGGCATATCTTTAAGGTATCCACAGTATCAAACAAAGGTTCTTTATCTTCCTGCATATCTTTATTATATGCCTGGGGCAATGATTTCAAAAGAGTTAATATTGCCACAAGATTACCTACTACCCTGCCTGTTTTCCCCCTTACAAGCTCTGCAACATCAGGATTTTTTTTCTGGGGCATAATACTTGAACCTGTTGTAAAAGCATCTGAAATTGTAATAAAACCAAACTCTGATGATGACCACAAAATAAGTTCTTCTGAAAACCTTGAAAGATGGATCATGGCAATGGAAGCACTTGATATAAATTCCACCACAAAATCCCTGTCTGATACTGAATCAATACTATTTTCAGATACTTTTTCAAAGCCCAGTAAATCTTTTACAAACTCTCTATTAATATTATAGGTTGTACCGGCAAGTGCGGCAGCTCCCAGGGGCATGACATCAGTTCGTTTAAAGCAATCTTCAAACCTTTGTTTATCCCTTTTAAACATTTCATAATATGCCATTAAATGATGGGCAAAAAGAACAGGCTGGGCACGCTGCAGATGGGTATATCCTGGCATAACAACATCAATATTATCATGGGCTTTTTGCACAATTATCTTTTCCAGGGTATTAATCAAATCAATTATTAAAAGGATTTCATCTTTAAGATACATCCTTACATCCAAAGCAATCTGATCGTTTCTGCTTCTTGCCGTATGAAGTTTTTTCCCAACATCACCTGTAATTTTGCTTAAGGCATATTCAACATGCATATGAATATCTTCAAGCTTATCTGAATATTCAATTTTACCTTGTTCAATCTGATCTTGAACCTTTAAAAGCCCTTTTATAATTAATTTTGCCTCATCTTCCTGAATTATAGATTCATGGGCAAGCATTTTCACATGGGCAATACTTCCTTGAATATCCTTTGCATAAAGCCTTTTATCAAAAGAGATGGAAGCATTAATCTTTTCAACCAATTCATCTGTGCCTTGTGAGAACCTTCCACCCCAGAGTTTTTCTGACATTATATCCTCTTTTAATCTTTATATTTGTTTAACTTTTAATCAGGGTCTCAAGTATTGCTTTATGCATATGCCTTTTATTTTCTGCCTGATCCCAGAATACTGAATTTTCAGCTTCAAGTATTTCTTCTGATATTTCTTCTCCCCTATGGGCAGGAAGACAGTGCATAACCATAACATCATTTTTTGCTTTTGAAATAAGCTGTTTATTAATTTGAAATTTTTCAAAGGATTTATGTTTTTTATCCTTTTCATCTTCTTCACCCATACTTGCCCATACATCAGTATAAATCACATCAGCATCTTTTACAGCATTCTTCGGATTATTAGTAAAAATCAAATTATGGTTAATATTTTCAAGGGCATTATCTATAATATCCTGTTTTACCGAATAATCTTCAGGGCAGGCAATCACAAGATTTAATCCCAGAACGCCTGCTGCATTAATCCAGGAATTTGCAACATTATTCCCATCGCCTACCCAGACAATTTTTAAATCTTTATATTTGCCTTTTTTTTCAATAATGGTCATCAAATCACTTAATATCTGGCATGGATGAAAAGAATCAGTCAAAGCATTGATCACAGGAATTGTGGAATATTCGGCAAACTCTTCAACAATTGTATGCTCAAATGTTCTCATGGCAAGACAATCAATATATCTGGAAAGAACTCTTGCAGTATCTTTTACAGGTTCATCCCGTGAAACCTGGGTATCCTGGGAACGCATAAAAATAGTATGACCGCCCAATTGTATCATTGCAGTTTCAAATGAAACCCTGGTACGTGTGGACTTTTTATCAAAAATCAATCCCAGAGTTTTACCCTGAAGAGGCAAATCAGGGATACCCCGATTAAATCTTTTTTTTAATTGTAAGGCTCTTGTAAACAGATTATCAAAATCTTTTTTCCCAAGGTCAAGAAGGGATAATAAATCTTTTTTCAATTAGAATTCTCCTTATGGGTTTTTTCCTGCAAAAATATTATTAAGACAATCAATTAATTTGTCTATTTCTTGTTTTGTAATAATCAATGGTGGAGCAAATCTTAAAATTTTACCCTGAATTGCATTAATAATAAAGCCTTGTTCCATGCATTGTTTTACAATATTGTCTGCATCTTTACCATTATTATCTTTTGTATCAAATTCAATACCCAAAAGAAGCCCCTTACCGCGAACATCTTTGATAAAATCATATTTGTCCTTAAGCAAGACAAGGTTTTGCTTAAAATATTCACCCTTTTCTCTTACATCTTTTAAAAAATCAGGGTTACTTATTATTTTTATAACCTCAATACCAGCACTTGCCACCAAAGGCCCACCTCCAAAGGTCGAACCATGGCTGCCAAAATCAAACCCTGATTTCACTTTTTTCGATGCAAGCATGGCTCCGACAGGCAATCCATTACCAAGAGCTTTTGCAAGGGTCATAATATCCGGCTCAATATCGTATATTTCATGGGCAAAAAGCTTTCCACATCTGCCCATGCCTGTCTGTATCTCATCAAAAATTAAAAGAATATCATTATCATTACAAATCTTTCTTATATCTTTTAGATAATTATATTCTGCAGGGATCACACCGCCCTCACCCTGGACAGGTTCAAGCATTATTGCACATATTTCCGTTGTATTTGAATCTTTATCAAAATTTTGTTCAATACATTTTTTCACACTATTAATATCATTAAAAGGAAGATGCAGAAATCCGTCTAAAACAGGTTCAAACCCCTGTTTGATTTTATCCTGACCTGTTGCAGATAATGTTGCCATGGTTCTGCCATGAAAGGATTGTTCCATTGTAATGATTTTAAATTTGTTTTTCCTGCCTTTTTTATTAAAATATCTTCTTGCAAGCTTGATTGCAGCCTCATTAGCCTCAGCCCCGGAATTTGCAAAAAAAACCTTGTCTGCAAAACTTTTTTCAACGAGCAAAGATGCAAGCTCAGCCTGGGGTTGGGTATAAAAAAGATTTGAAACATGCAAAAGCTTTGCTGCCTGGTCTGAAATTGCCCTGGTAATTTTCGGATGACTATGACCAAGGCTGCATACAGCAATACCTGCTAAAAAATCAATATAGGAATTATTGTCTTCATCCTTTAATACACAAGCGTTCCCCGAAACAAAGACTTTTTGAAATCTTGCATAGGTATTAATAATATTTGTATCTGTTTTAATTAATGTATCCATAGTTTCTATCCATAATAATAATAATTAATTTTGATAAAATAATGTGCCTATGCCTGAATCGGTAAACAATTCAAGCAATACAGCATGTTCAATCCTACCATTAATTATATGTGATTTTGAGACACCTTTTTTAAGGGCATGCATAGCACATTCCACTTTAGGAATCATGCCGCCCTGAATAATTTTATCTGCAATCATCTTCTCAGCTGATTCAAACCTGATTGATGAAACAAGTTTATTATCATGATCTAAAACCCCGTCCACATCAGTCAAGAGAATAAGCCTTTCTGCTCCGATAGCTGCTGCGATGTCTGATGCCACAAGGTCTGCATTTATATTATATGTTTCACCGTTTTTACCTGCGCCCACAGGTGCAATCACAGGGATAAATCCCTGGTCAGCAAGGGTATAAATAATTTCAGGATTAATTTGAGATACTTTACCAACCATTCCCGGATCAATAATCTCAGGCGGCTCATCCTTTGCATTGCCATTATCCTGATAAATTTTCATCTTTTCTGCAAGGATCAATGAACCGTCCTTGCCAGTAAGCCCTACTGCTCTTCCTTCTTTTGCATTTATGTTTGCAACAATCTCCTTATTGACTTTTCCGCCCAGCACCATCTCAACAACATCCATGGTTTGATCATCAGTATACCGCATGCCCCGAATAAATTTTGGTGTAATACCCATGGCATCAAGGACTTGATTAATCTGGGGACCGCCGCCATGGACAACAACAGGATTAATCCCTATATATTTTAAAAGAGTTATATCACTTGCAAATGCCTGCTTTAACTTTTCATCGGACATGGCATGACCGCCATATTTAATCACAATGCGTTTGCCGGAAAATTTCTTTATATAGGGCAAAGCTTCAATAAGTATTTTCGGGATATTATCTTTCATAAAACCACCTGCCTATAAAATATATCTGCTCAAATCTTCATCTTTTACAATATCTTTAAGTTGATTATCCACGAACCCGGCATCAATTTCAATATCTTTATCTTCAATATCAGGTGCTTTAAAAAGAATATTTTCCAATAATTTTTCCATGAGTGTATGAAGTCTTCTGGCACCGATGTTTTCCGTTGTTGCATTTACTTCCTCGGCTATTTCCGCAATTCTTTCAACTCCATCATCTGTAAAGGAAAGTTTAACACCTTCTGTCCTTAAAAGTGCCATATATTGCAATAAAAGAGCATTTTTAGGAGCAGTAAGAATCTGGGCAAACTCTTTTTTCCCAAGGGAATTAAGTTCAACCCTTATGGGAAAACGCCCTTGAAGTTCAGGAATAAGATCCGAAGGTTTACTTACATGGAATGCTCCTGCTGCCATGAACAAAATATGATCTGTGTGTATGGTGCCATATTTTGTAGGCACTGCCGACCCCTCAACAATGGGAAGCAAATCTCTTTGAACACCTTCCTTGGACACCTCAGGATTATTTACATTTTCTTTACCCACAATTTTGTCAATCTCATCTAAAAAAATAATTCCGGATTGCTCAACCATATAAACTGCATCGGTTTTTACTTTTTCCATATCCACAAGATGGGCTGCTTCTTCCCCTGCAATGATTTTCAAAGCATCGGAAACCTTTACTTTACGCCTTTTTGTATTTTTTGGCATGAGGTTTCCAAGCATATCTTTCATATTAACGCCCATTTCTTCCATGCCGGCATTTGTGAAAATTTCCACAACTGGCAAAGAACCTGAATCACTGACATCAAGTTCTATTTCCCTTGAGTCAAGTTTCCCGTCCCTGAGCATTTTTTTAAGTTTTTTCCTTGTATTTGCGTTGGAATTATCAGAATCCATTTCAG
>CAZTEM010000025.1:31180-33113 GCA_964612755.1 uncultured Desulfobacterales bacterium
GGATCAAAATCAGAATTTACAGGTTTTTTATCACTGGGAGGAAGCAATAGGTCAAGAACCCTTTGTTCAGCAATCTTGCAAGCCTTTTCCTGGACATTTTCCTGTTCTTTTATTTTCAGTTTGTTCACAGTCAGCTCCATAAGGTCCCTGATCATGGACTCCACATCCCGTCCAACATATCCAACTTCAGTAAATTTTGAAGCTTCAACCTTATAAAAAGGAGAATCTGTTAATTTTGCAAGTCTTCTTGCAATCTCAGTTTTACCTATTCCTGTTGTGCCTATGAGAATAATATTTTTAGGAGCTATTTCTTCCTGCAGCTCAGGATCAAGCTGTCTTCTCCTCCATCTATTTCTCAAAGCAATGGCAACAGCTTTTTTAGCATTATCCTGACCTATGATATATTTATTAAGTTCGTCTACAATCTGACTTGGTTTTAAATCCTTCATTATTATGATATCTCTTCTATTGTTATTTCCGAATTAGTATAAATACAAATTGATGCTGCAATTTCCATGGCCTCTTTTGTAATTTTTACAGGGTCAAGGTCAGTATTTTTCATTAATGCACTTGCAGCTGCCTGGGCAGGAGCACTGCCTGATCCAATACTTATCACTCCGTAATCAGGTTCAATCACGTCCCCGTTACCGGAAAGCAGATATGTATTTTCCTTATCAGCTGCAATCATCATGGCTTCAAGGCGGCGCAAATACTTATCTGTCCGCCATTCCCTTGCAAGCTCAACAGCAGCCCTTGTCAAATTGCCATTATATCTTTCAAGCTTTTTTTCAAGTTTTTCCGAAAGTGTAAGTGCATCAGCAGTTGCGCCTGCAAACCCGGTAATGATTTTATCATTATATATTCTTCTTACTTTTTTAGCTTTATGTTTTGTAATGGTGGTCCCAAGGGTTACCTGACCATCACCTGCAACAACTACTTTGCCTTTATGGCGCAATGCAAGTATTGTTGTTCCATGAAAACTTTCAACCATAATTAACTCCTGTTTATATTATCAACTTCTGGGATGGGCTTTATCATAAACCTGGTTCAATCTTTCCATGCTGACATGGGTATAAACCTGGGTTGTAGAAAGGCTTGCATGTCCCAAAATCTCCTGTATTCCACGTAAATCAGCCCCGGAATCCAGCATATGCGTAGCAAATGAATGGCGCAATGTATGCGGTGATACCGGCACATTCAGCCCGCACTCAATAACAAGCTTTTCTAAAATCCGCCTTATTGATCTAGAAGAAAGTCTTGTATGATTTTTATTTAAAAACAAAGGAATAAAATCTTTTGGAAAATGACTTCGATAGTCTTTTATGGCATCAAGAGCTCTTTTCCCTATGGGGACTATTCTTTGTTTTGATCCCTTTCCTGAAACTATTATCATTTTTTGATCAAAGTCAATATCATCAAGGTTCAGCCCTTCAATCTCAGACACACGTACCCCTGTGGAATAAAAAGTTTCAAAAATTGCAAGATTTCTTTTTTCAAGCCAGGTATCTGTTTTTATGGAATCAAGCAGTCTGAACAGGTCATCAATACTTAAAAAATGAGGAATGGTTTTTTCAAATTTCGGGACATTAATGGTTTTACCGGGATTCAAATCAAGTTTTCCAATTTTCACAAGATAATCAAAAAAACTATTCAAACCTGAAAGCTTTCTTGCAATGGAACGCTTTTTTATGCCTGATTTCACAAGATTGGTAATATATTGGCGTACAGGGTTTTTCAAATCATCTTTTAACAAATCAATTAAAAGCTCGTCAGAATAATCTTTTTCTTCTTCAAAAAAAAAACCAATAAAATCTCTGACATCTTTTGAATATGCCCGTAATGTATGTTCAGAATACCCTTTTTCAGCAGCTAAACTATCTATAAAAGCATCAATATATAAATAATATTCCATGACATTACAACCCAAGATGAT
>CAZTEM010000026.1:0-32314 GCA_964612755.1 uncultured Desulfobacterales bacterium
GCTATGGTTTGCTTGAAGCAATATTAATATGGTTTCCCGTGAACCTGTGAACTCTTTTTTTAATTTTTCCAGATTAATGCGGCTTTCATGGGTCGGAGGCAGCAGGTAGGGTGTGGGATCCTTGGTTAAATCCTTAAGGTATAGCCCTGACAATATGGATATACTAATAAATACTAAAAGTATTGTTTTTGGAAATTTTGTTGTCATATTTCCAATTATTCGATCTAATTGCATTTTTTCATCCTTTGTTGTTTTTATTAATATTTTAAGAACTTTGTTCATTTTTTGACTGCTGGTCATATATTCTGCTAAAAAAAAGCTCCAGCAAGGAGCCTGTAATTATTTTTTTATTTATTAAATTATCTCATAAATCCTTTTAAAATCATATTGACCATAAGCTCGTATAATTCTTCTGAAGGTTTAACTTCCCCTGCCAGCATCAGGTCATAAACGCCAGTGAATAGTCCAACAGCAGCAGATACAAGGTTGTCAGCAGGCTCATCTTTGAATATCTGCTCTTTAATGCCTTTTTGAATGAGTGTTCTGATTTTATTGTTTTTCCTGTTATTTGCTTTTGTAAATTCAAACAATACTTCGGGACTCATGTTTTCCGTAAGGAGCAGATGGTCGCATTTTCTATATACAGCATATTTTCTCATGTCATTGGTAACAAATTCCCAGAACAGTCTTAATAGTTGATTTATCTGAACCATGAGGGGGGCATTCTGGTCGATTTTTGAGAAAATTTCTAAAACCTCTTTGCTTTGACCTATTATAAGGCAACCGAATATTTCATTTTTACTTGAAAAATGTTTGTATATGGTGCCTTTACCAACTTCTGCCTTTTCTGCAATCATTTCAATTGTAACAGATTCAATGCCTTTTTCAGAAAAAAGATCATAGGCAGCCTGGAGGATATCTTCTTCCCTGCGTTTGAACTCTCTTTCTTTTCTATTTGCAATGCCCATATTTACCTTTTATATTCCGTGACTGTCAGTCATAAAATATATTGATCAAAATAATTTGTCAAGTTTTTATTTTACGAGTGATTATTGTATTTGTCCTGCAATATTAAAAATGAGATACCCGTTTTTGAATTTTGGTCCGCCAATGGTAATGCTGCGCCTGTTTTTTAAAAGTATTTTTGTTGTGAAAATTTGATTTCCTGATTTGAAAATACTAATCTGATATTTAATTTTTTTATTGCTGATATCAATTGGAGTAACTATAAGAGAACGCTCTCCCGGGATGTTAACAATACCTTGTTGATTGTTATTTAAAACCATATGTTTTGTTTTAATCAATTTATAAGAAGTGTACCTGAACACAGATCCTAATTCCTCTGCAAGGTTTTTAAGTTCAGGGTCAATGAAATTTCGGTCAAGAGATGCATATATTACCTTTGTCTCTGTGATGGCAATATTTCCTGCCATGGCATTGCTTGTGTGGAAATTTAGGACAAGACATGTGCAATAGATAATAAATAGTATCGATCTTAAATTTCTGATCCTGATTATAGTCATGATTGTTTTACTCCCTAAATTCAAGTTTCTGAGAACCATATTATTGTCTGTTTATTTTTCTTTGTTTCAAATATCATTATTGATGATGCCTTTCCATCTATTGAGTTAACAATTGCACTTGGTCCTATGTTTTTAATACCATTTGGTTCGCCTAAGGGGCGTGTCTGAAAATAAATCAGAATGGTAACCATTATTGTAACTATTGATGCTATCTTTAAGTAAAACTTTGGAGATAAATAATCAAATAGTTTTTTTACAAAACTATTATTATTTTTTCTTATATTCTTTAAAATATTTTTTTTAAGAACAGATGTGTCAGTGTCATTGATCTGTTTTGCTATATTTTGTTCAAATATATTATTTATACTATTATATTGAGAAATCAGGTTTTGGCACAGGGGGCATCTTTTTATATGGTCTGAAATTGCATTGGTTTGATCCTCGGGCAGTTCATTGTCAATAAATTTACCGATCAGGTCTTTATCATATATTTTACATTGTTTTGTCATGATACCAATCCTTAAGTTAATCCTCGATTGACCGCAATAATGTTTTTCTTGCATTACACAACCTTGAACTTACTGTACCCCTTTTAATATTTAAATGTTTAGCAATTTCATCATAGGAAAGTCCCTCAAGAGTATTTAAGACAAACACTGCTCTTGTTTTTTTTGGCAATTTTTTTATATTGTCCATAATGGTTTTCTCCAATTGCTTTTTTCTAAAAAGTATTTCCGGGTTGATATTATCATTTTTTGCTTTTAAGAGCAGTGCTTCGTCTTTTGGTTCAATGGAGTAATGGCTCCATCTGAAACGCCTTTGCCATTTTCGTTTCCAGTTTAAGCATTGGTTTATGGTTATTTTTCTTAGCCATCCTGCAAGGCTCGCATCCTGCCTGAAATTTTTTATATTTTTATATACGCTTACAAACACATCCTGTACAATTTCAAGGCTTTCTTCTTTATCCAGTGTTATTCCATAAGCTATTTTTAAAAGCATGTTCTGATAAGTGTTTATCAGATCTCTAAATGCCCATTCCTGCCCTTGTTTTAACCTGTTGATCAGGTTCTTCTCGCTTAAGGTATTTGTATTAACTGTCAAATATTCAGCCTATTTTGTACAATATATAATATTCAGTATCTGCAAACCCAAACCCGTCTTTTCTTGTAATAGCCTCTTTTTGTTATAAAGCGTTGATATCTTCCCCGTACCCATCTACCTCTTTTATTATAATGTCCCGGATTCCATTTTTCTTCATATTCCGGTTCGACCCATATTCTTTCTACTTCCCAATGACCATCAGGTTCCTGGTATCTATAACGATCAGAATAATATTGTTCCCTCTGGTACCTTTGTTTGTTATTATTATTATATGCTCCTGACTTCTTATTATTCAATGAATTAATTATTGAGGCTCCGATAAATGCAGCAGTTGAACCAACTAAAAAACCTTCAAGCTGATGACGTCGCCGCTTTGAGGCAGAGTCGGCATAAACTGATGTGGCAGCTAACGAGAGCATACAGACTATTGCAATAATTGTGATTAGTTTCTTTTTCATTTCAACTCCTTTGTTGTTTTAATTAATATTATTTTTTCCCTTATTTAAGCCCTCCTAAAAACAATGACACCGTAAAATTTAAAAAGCTCAAAAATATTTTAAATAATTTATTTTTTATTATTACTTGACTTTTCCTGGTTTATCTTCTATTGTTATTACGATTGCGTTGTATTATGTAAAGCGCATGCACGAAGTTTTCTTTCAAAGGAGTATATCCCCTAAAAATATGGTGGTTGCCCTTAAGATTAAGAAACTGGTATTATTTTATTTTTTATTACAGGAGAGTGCCAATATGGCTAACGGTATTGTAAAATGGTTTAACGACTCAAAAGGTTTTGGATTTATTGAACAGGAAGACGGAAAAGATGTATTTGTACATCACACTGGCATTAATGCAACAGGTTTTAAATCTCTGAATGAAGGAGATCGCGTCTCATTTGATGTTGAGGAAGGGCAAAAAGGCCCTGCAGCAACAAATGTAACTGTGTTATAGTTTAACCGTTTTATTGCTTACAAATTAAATGCCCTGAATATTTATTATTCAGGGCATTTTTGTTTTTAAATATTATTATTATTCTATTATAAAATGCCCCACTAAAGAGTGAAGACCTTCTGCAAGCTGCGAAAGCTGTTTAGCGCTATCGGCAATATTGGTTGTGTTTGAAGATACATGATTAACTGACTCACTGACATCATTTATATCTCCGGCGATTTCAACCGAGGCAGCAGAGGTGTTTGCAACATTGGAACTTACTTCCTGAACGGCTTGTGCCCCCTGGGATACATTGGCACTTATGTCGGCAATGGTGTGTGTTTGATCCTCCACGGCAGCAGAGATATTTTTAACAATTTTATTGACTTCATTTATAACTTGGGCAATTTCTTTTATGTCTTCTACTGTGGACGCGGTTGATCCTTGTATCCAGCCAATATTTTCTTTAATTTGTTCAGTCGCTTCTGTGGTCTGATTGGCAAGGCTTTTGATTTCATTGGCAACTACTGCAAATCCTTTTCCTGCTTCTCCTGCACGGGCAGCTTCAATGGTTGCATTTAAAGCCAGAAGATTTGTTTGTTCGGAAATATCTGTAATAGCCTCAGAAACCTGGCTTATTTTAGTAGTTGCGTTCCCAAGGTCATCTACTCGTGACGATGCTGTGTCAACTTTTTTAACAGCTTTATTGGAAATACTGGCTGCCTTATCTGCGTTTTGAGCAATGTCCTTACTGGTTTCGCTCATTTGGGAAGTTGATTCCGCAATCAACTGGGTATTAGTGCTGAGCTCTTCCATGGCAGCTGCAACAGCATTCATATCTTCACTCATATTTTCTGCATTACTTGCTACTTTGATGGTTTTTTGGGCAGAAGCATTTGTTTCATCGGAAAGCTCTTTGGCAATAACTCTCATATCACCTGAAAAAGTATTAAGGCTTAAAGCGTCTTTATTGATCTTTTTCATATTTTTTTGCAGAGATTGAGCAAAGGAATTTAGATTATACCCAAGAAAATCAAGCTCATCCAATTTGTTCACGGGTTTATCAGCTGTATCAAATCGTTTGGTAAGATCTCCATTTTTCATCAGTTTTGCTGTGGCAGAAGATTGTAAAAGGTTTTTTACAATATGAGAAACTTGAATTATACTTACTACCATGAGAATTATACCAACAGCCAAGCATATAAATTGAAAGAAAATTAGTCGTTGTACTTTTTTTTCTGCAAGTTTTTGCAGCATTCCAACCGCTTTATTCATTTCTTGTAAAAGGTTGATATTATTTTTCGTAACATATTCAAGAGAGGAGGCAATATCTTTATTTTGATTGGATACGTTATTTATATGGTGAGAGAATTTTTTCCATATTTCGTTCACCTTTAAAAGTTGCGAATGGGCAGGCTCTGATGATTTTGGAATTGTCGCATAATCCCCATTTAAATCAAGAGATAAAGGGGCTTTGCCTGAATCGATAAGAGCGGATAATGTAAGATCAAAGATTTTTATTGTATTGTTTACAGATAGCCTTGTATTGTCTTTTTGTTTTGCATCTTTAATAGTAGCGTAAAGTAAGATTTCCTTTGACATTTTTTGAGAAAGCATTCGTTGACGTCCTGCAAGATTTATCACAAGACCATCAGCTTTTTGAGCTGAAGTCGTGTACCAGGTGAAGAGGAACATAGATAAAATAATAAAAGATAATCCAGCAACAATTAGACCTATTTTATATCGTATAGCCATGGTTTTACCCTTTCGTAAAAAAAATTTGAGGAATTATTATTAATAATTTATCATAAATCCTATATTTGTGTAAATACTTTTGTTTATTTTAATTGTATAAATTTTTTAGTTATTGTATAATTTTAAATATAGTAATAACGATTTCGTAAAAATTAACCGTGATTTGTTGATCGGATGGGTTATGAATATATCTGAAGCTGACAGCGAAAAAATAATCAATAAATATATATCTAAGATGCCTAGCCTCTCAACAACGATTTCAATGGTTTTAAAAGTTTGTAACAGCCCTGATACAACTGCAAATGATTTAAATCGAGTAATTTGTCTTGATCCGGTATTAACCGGAAATGTATTGAAATTAATTAATTCTGCATTTTATTCTTTGCGTGATCGTGTTACTTCTTTGACAAAAGCGATTATTATGTTGGGGATGAATACAATTAAAAATCTTGCAATAAGCACAGCAATACTTGGTACATTAAATAAGACAAAAACAATAAAAACTTCTTCCATTGACAGGTTCTGGGAGCATTCAATCTGCGTAGGCACAGCTGCAAAAATTATTTCATCTATTCCAGAGCTCGGGCTGAAAAATGAAGATGAGTTTTTTGTAGCAGGGCTATTGCATGATATTGGGAAAATACCTTTAATTAATTGCTTTTCTGAACAATATATTTTTGTGGAAAAAGCCGTTGAAGAAGACGGAGTTGCAATTATACGGGCGGAAAATAGATTTCTTAATATCAACCATTCCCAGATTGGGAAAAAAGTAGCTGGCAAATGGGGTATTGCCGGAGCGATTTTTGAAACAATATGTTATCATCATTTTCCTTTTACTGCTGATATTGAGAATACAAAACTTGTGCAGATTATTGCCCTTGCTGATGCTTTTGCAAATACCCTTGAAAAAAAAGATACTAATGAATTGACAGATCAGGGCGATATAGTGTTTAATTTGAATAATTCGTTATTGATTAATATGCTGGATAAAATGAATATTGAGTATGAAAAGATAAAAGATATTGAGCTTACAATTATTGATGAACTTGATAAAGCAAAAGAATTTTTGCATATAGCACAAAAAGGATAGCTAAAGGTAATATTTATGAAAATAAGATTTTGGGGAGTCAGAGGGTCAATACCATGTCCTGGACCTAAAACCATGAAATATGGTGGTAATACCATGTGCATAGAGATGCGAATGGGTGATCCTGAGAAATTATTGATTGTGGATGCAGGCTCTGGCATTCGAGAACTTGGTAATTATCTTATGGCTAATGATTTTCCCAAGGGACCAATAAAAGCAGATATTATGCTGACACATACACATTGGGATCATATTATGGGGTTCCCTTTTTTTACACCAGTATTCATACCAGGAACAAATTTGCGTGTGTATGGTCCTGTTAATTTCAAAACAGATTCCCTGGAAAAAATAGTGGGGGGACAATTGGAATATGATTATTTTCCCATACGCCAGGTTGAGCTTAGTGCAGATATTGAATATATTGAGCTGCAGGTAGGGAAAAAGGTTGATCTGGGTTATGATGACATCAGACTTACTACAAAATTATTAAACCATCCTATCCTATGTCTTGGGTATAGATTTGAGTATAAAGGGAAAGTAGTGTGTACAGCTTATGATACTGAACCGTATCAGAATTTGTTTTATCTTACTTCAGATGATCCTTCTTATGATGAATCAAAGGTTCAAGAAGGCAAAGAATATGCTGATGAATTAAATCAGCAGTTAATTGATTTTTTTTCAGGTGCGGATTTATTAATACATGATGGTCAATATACAACAAAAGAATACTATGATTCAAAAATAGGATGGGGTCATACTCCAATGGAATATGCCATTAATGCAGCTCAAAAAGCAGGAGTTAAAAATCTTGCCCTTGTGCATCATGATCCGTTGTCTTCTGATGAAATGCTTAATGTATTGTCTGATAAATATTGTAATAGTCCTGATTTGAGTGGTATTAATATTTTCTTTGCAAGAGAAGGTATGGAAATAGATCTATAGCATTATACATATGTATCAGCCTGCTTTTGTTTTAGTTATGATAATAAATCTCTGATTGAGATACAATATATACTATAGTGTAGGAGACTATGAATACAAAAACAACAGCCGCAATCCTTGCCGTGGATGATGAAGCTTATAACCTTAAAATTATTTCATATCATTTGAAAAATGAAAATTTTGAAGTCGTCACAGCAGGAGATGGTCAGGAAGCATGGGATATCCTTGTTGAAGCGCCTGAAAAATTTGATGCCGTTCTATTGGATCGAACCATGCCTCGTCTGGATGGCATGGAAGTTCTTAAAAAGATAAAATCCCATGAAGCTTTAAAGACCATACCGGTTATTTTTCAAACTGCAATGAAACATCAGGATGATATTTTAGAAGGGCTTCAGGCAGGCGCATATTATTATCTGACAAAGCCTTATAAGCGAGATGAACTAAGATCAATTCTAAATGCAGCTGTTTCAGATTCTATTAAATACAGAAAATTGGAAAGTGAAACTGCAAAGGTCTTTAACGCTTTTGCATGTATTAAAAAAGGTGAATTTGAAGTTTATACTCCTGAACAAGGAGAACAATTATCTGCTCTTTTATCCAGTGCATGCCCCGAACCCAGAAAGATTGTTGTGGGTCTTTGGGAATTAATCCTTAATGGAATTGAACATGGGAACCTTGGTATCTCTTATGCAGAAAAATCGCAATTAAATCAGGATAATAAATGGACAGCTGAAATTGAGAGGCGATTGCTGCTCAGTGAGAATAAATCAAAATCAGTGGAAATTTATATGAATCGAAATGAGAGTAATATAGAGTTTATTATAAAAGATCAGGGCATTGGCTTTGACTGGCATGATTATTTAGACATATCACCGGAAAGAGCTTTTGACAGCCATGGAAGAGGGATTGCCATGGCATGTATGTATAGTTTTGATAGGGTGGAGTATTCAGGTCATGGCAATGTCGTTTCTGCAATTGTTTCCATGGATAACAAGGCAGAATAGTCAGATATAATAATCAAATTCCAAGATGAAATCCTTTACAAAGAGTGTCCCCTGCCTTATATTTATCCGATGAAATATTTGAATAGAATATAATCAGTATCGGAGATAAATTTTGAATAATATTATAGTGCTTGCAACCAGGAATAAAGGGAAAACAAGGGAAATCAAAAATATTTTAAAGGATTTTCCTGTAATAATAAAAAATCTTGATGATTTCGGACCCATTCCAGAGGTGGTTGAAGATGGCGAAACCTTTGATGATAATGCCTATAAAAAATCATCTTTTACAGCAAGAGTTTTAGGACTTCCTGCTTTGGCAGATGATTCAGGACTTATTGTCAACGCGCTTGGAGGTGACCCGGGCGTAAGATCAGCAAGATATGCAGGAGACAATGCAACAGATCAGGAAAACCTTGCAAAGGTTTTAGCCATGCTAAAAGATAAACAGGATCGAAAAGCTTCTTTTAAATGTGTATTGTCCCTTGCTATCCCCACAGGTGCAGCTCTTACCTATGAAGCAGAATGTAAAGGAGAAATCCTTTTAAAGCCTGAAGGGAATAATGGTTTTGGATATGACCCGGTTTTTTATTATCCTGAGTTGAATAAAACATTTGCACAATTAACCATTGAAGAAAAAGCCAGTGTCAGCCACCGTGGAAAAGCATTAAAAGAGATGGGCTCTGAATTTGATAAAGTCCTTGAGTGGATTGATATACACATGCCTTAGCCCATTATTATTTACCATGAAATAAGAAAGGAGAGTTATGTCTTTTTTTGAACTTGTAAAAAATAATAGAAGCTGCAGGCGGTTTGACAATTCAGTAAAGCTTGATCAAAATATGGTTAAAGAATTTATTGATCTTGCAAGAATGTCAGCATCTGCAGGTAATATGCAGCCTTTAAAATATATTTTATCCATAGATGACAGGAAAAATGAGGAAATATTTTCATGCCTAAAATGGGCAGCATATTTAAAAGACTGGCAGGGTCCTGAGCCATTGGAACGACCCTCAAGCTATATTGTTATTTTAGGTGATAAATCAATTGCTGAAAATTTTTGGTGTGACCATGGTATAGCTGCCCAGACGATCCTTCTTGGAGCAAGGGATAAAGGCTTTGCAGGCTGTATTTTTGCTGCTATAAATCATCCAAAATTAAAAAAAGTTTTAAGTATTGCTGATAATTTTGAAATTTTGCTTGTAATTGCCATTGGCAAGCCATTGGAAACAGCAAAAATAGAAAAGGTCAAGCCTGATGAAGATATTAAATATTTTCGTGATGATGATCTGGTGCATCATGTTCCTAAAAGAGCTCTCAATGATATAATAATTTCTATTTATTCTTAATTTTGAAAATTTTTCTTGTAAATCCCAACCTTTTAGATTTTAGATCAGATGAATATGATGTTTTTTCTGTGCCCTCAGGATTATATTATATTGGTGCTGTTCTAAAGAATCATGGGTTTGATGCAGAGATTATTAACCTTGCTGCCAAGACCCATCCCTTGGATTATTTAAAGGAAGAATTAAAAACAAAAAAACCTCGTATCGTAGCTTTTTCAGTGCTGAATGCCAATAGATTCGGGGCATTTCAAGCAGTTTTAGAAGTTAAAAAATTTGATAAAAATATTATAGCGGTTTTTGGGGGCCCTTGTGCAAGTTTTTTACCGGAACATATCTTTAAAGCATTGCCTCAGCTTGACTATATTGTTTCAGGTGAAGGGGAATTTGTATTTTTAGAACTTGTAAAAATGATTCAAAAAAAATTTAATTGTCCTGAAACCATAAATGGTATCTGGTATAAAAAAGATAATAAGATTTTAAAGACAGAGAATCAGCAACTTATTGAAAATCTTGATATATTGCCTGATCCAGCTCAATATTTTGATTTTCAGCATTTATCTTTATCAAGAGGCTGTCCTGGAAATTGTAAATTTTGCGGATCTCCTAAGTTCTGGGGCAGGGGGAATGTGCGGTTTCATTCTGCTTCCTGGTTTGTTGATCAGTTGGAAACTCTATATAAAAGGGGAATAACGCATTTTTATATTTCCGATGATACCTTTACAATGGATAAAAAAAGAGTCATTGAAGTATGCACAAAGATTATTGCAAGAAAAATTAATATTAGTTTTGCTGCAATATCACGGGTGGATTTTATTAATAAAGATATTCTTTTTTTCATGAGAAAAGCAGGGTGTATACAAATAAGTTATGGCGTGGAAAGCGGTGCTATAAAAATAAGAAAAAAACTTGGTAAACCAGTTGTAGATGAGAGGATAATTAAAACTTTCAGGCTTACCTGCTCCTATGGGATATTGCCCCGGGCATATTTTATATATGGGTCGCCAGGTGAAACATATGAAACCATACAGGCAAGTTGTGATTTGATTAATCAGATAAAACCTCTGGGTGCAATATTTTATCTTCTGGTTGTTTTCCCCGGCACAGAATTTTATAATGAGCTTAAAAAAAACAATTTAGTTTCAGATGAAATATGGCATGAGGCAATTGAAGATATCCCATGGTTTGAATTTGATTCAAACCTTTGTTTTGAGGATGTTAAAGAATTTGGAGAGAACCTTAGAAAGGCATTTTTTACAAATCTTGACAAGTTTGTTTGGGATATTAATCTTATTGACAATAAAGAATTATTTGCTGAACATGCAAAATTTTTATCACGGCTTGGGCTTACATTCAGCAATGGTGAATATGCAGAAAATAAGTATGTTAAAGACTGGGACAATAGAAAAATTGCAGAGACATTGTTCAAAAAAGCTTTGACCTATGACTGTGACTTAGATGCATATCTTGGACTTGGCATGCTTTTTCAAAAACAAGGGCGCTTTGAAAAAGCAATGTTTTTTCTTGAAAAAGGCTTGGATTATTTCCCTGACAGCTATGATATAAATGTCTGCATGGGGATATGCTGTATGAATATTAAAAAGTTTTCCAAAGCATTAATGTATTTTAACAAATTTAAAAATATATCCGGTTTAGATTATTATATTGATATATGTAACAAAAAGATCTTAGAATAGAATTTTAAAAAAATATAAATTATGGGCGATAAATTAAATGGATAAAAAAATGAAAGACTATAAATTAGCAAATATTAATAAAAAAGAGCTTAAGCTTGCTAAACAAAGAGAAGAAATATTAAAACTTGAACCTGAAGAAATTGTTGATAGTATACTCGGTTCTTCACAGCCTGCTACTTTGATTCAATCTTTTCCTGATCAGGATTTATATTTTTTAATGCATTCATCAGGCAAAGAAGATTTTATCCCTGTTTTATCTCTGGCAACATCAGACCAGTGGGAATATATTTTGGATATGGATATATGGGAAGATGATAAGCCGGATATCATGAATATGACCAATGCTTTAAGTATACTGTTCCAGGCAGACCCGAAGCGGCTCATGCGCTGGATTGTAAAAGAAAAAGTAGATATGCTTGAATATTATTTTTTAAAAAATATGGAAATACGAATCAGGGAACATGATGATGTGCCTCCTGATGAAGATGATTTTTTCACATTTGATGATAAGTTTTATTTTCGATTTCCTGATTCTGATAAAAAAGAAGAAGGAAATTCTGCAAAGGAATTGATCACAAAAATGCTTGATAGTGTGGCTCAAATGGATCTTTCGGTATTCCATGGACTTTTGCTTGAAACAAGTTTTGTCCTGGCACCGGAAGTGGAAGAAGAACAATTCAGACTTAAAAATGTCCGACTTGCAGAAAAAGGGTTTTTACCTGCCCATGAGGCAGTTGGTATATATCAGCCGCTTTCTTCTTTGAAATTAAACAAGCGATTGCCTGTACCGACCAGTAAAAATAAATTGTTTAATCCTGAGATATTAATGGCTCCAATTTACACCTCAAAATTTATAAAAGAAGATAACCTTTTTGCAGCTTCACTTAAAGCAATAGATGACAATGAGATTTTTTCTGATATCCAGGTTGAATTTACTTCCCTTGTAAACAAAGTGATTGCTGCAGATAGAATTAAAGTTCGGGAAAAACAAGATATTGAAGAGGTGATCGAAAAAGTATGCTCCTATCTTTCATTAGGTATGGGACGGGTTAACAATAAAGATCCTCAATCAGTTATTGAAAAATATTTTCTTGAAGATATTTTTAGAGCCGGATCAAGTGAAATATTGAGACTTGGAAGAAAAATTGTTCGCTGGTATGGAACAAGTTTTATCAGCAAAAACAATCTCCCATTGAGTTTTCTTGATGAGAAATGGCTTGGAATAGCAGGTGGATTGATGCTTGACAGACCTCTTTTTTATGATAATTTCAGCACAAAAGAATCCTATAGGAATTTTAAATCGTTTAATGAAATTCAAGATATTGAAATCGAAGTTGCAAAGATTATTGAAACAGATAAAATATTATCAAAATTTGATATTGATATTAAATCTTTTTCCAAGGGTATTCTAACATATAAATCTTTATTTTTTACTTTGTGGACCAAGGACCATCTTAAAATGGATGATTCATTAAGCCCCATACCTGTTGATAAATTCAAGGATTTTTTTGCAGCTTTGTTTTCCAGCAAGGAAGAATCAAAAATTGATAATTTAAAAAGAAAAGATTTTATTGTCTGGATTTCAAAAAAAATTAAGACAGAGTTAAAAGATATCTCTGAATCATTTATTTTTGTTGTAAACGAAATGTTTGATGAAATAGAAGAAGAATACGGACAGGTTAATGTTCAAGATATTGATTTAAGGTTCACCCGGCATTTTTTGTTATGTTAAACAATAAAATAATAAATTGAGATGGGCTAAAGATGAACTCAAAAATAGATTATTTTATTGAAAAAAAACTTAAATCAATATCTTTGCATCCGGAATCAGATCAGAATGCATTGAACATTCATATCTGGTATTGTGATATTTTGTCTATTTTGAGAACTTTATTTGATATGGAGAACAATCCTTATTTTGCTGAGGATTATAATATACTCCAAAATAAAACAATTCATGGGAATGATTTTTCAATAAATTTTCTTTCCGGTCCAGAACTTGCTGCATTGAATAAATTTAAAAGTTTTAAAAAACAGATAGAATGGCTGTCAGGCAGATTTTTATTAAAGGTCTGCCTTTCATGTTTTGTTGATGATTTTATGGGATATAATGCAAAAAAAGACAAATCAGATAAATTGAATAAAATCTATATTGATTATGAAAAAGAAGGTGCTCCGTTCTTATCTGATTTTCCCGGGTATAGGATTTCTCTTTCCCATTCAGGAGGTCTAACTGGTTTTGCTGTATGTTTAAATAAAGATAAAAATATTGGTATTGATATTGAAAAGTTTAGAAAAAAGCCTGATGAGAATTTTTTAAAAATAGCTTTTACTCAAAAAGAGCGTGACAATCTTGATGGTACAATGGAAGATGTTTTAAAAAATTGGACTAGAAAAGAAGCCTTTTTAAAATATATCAAAAAAGGTTTTAATGAGGATCTTCATAAAGTTGAAATTATAGGGAATAAAGTGCTCCACAATAATAATGATGCAAAGGTCAGAATATATTCTGAGATTATTAATAATAATTATATGTTTTCAATTGTTTATTAATCATTTTTTTTATGGTTAAAAATATACCCCACGGAGCGCATGCTTTGAAAGAATCGTGGCTTTTTAGGATCTTTTTCAAAATACTTTCTAAACCGTACAATAAAATTATCAATGGTACGTGTTGAAGTATCACTTGAGTATCCCCAGCCTGCTTTTAGGAGCTCTTTTCGTGAAAGCGGTTTATCCTTATTTTCAATAAATATTTTAAGAAGGGTTATTTCCTGATCTGTAAGAGTTATTTCTCCGGCTTTACATTTTGCTTTATAGGTTTCAAAATTAACCTGATTATCTCCGAAACTATAGTGTTTCCTATTTATTGACGAGTCTTTATTATCATTGTCACTAGCAAACCATTCCTGTTTTTTAAGGAGACGATCAACCCTGAGAAGGAATTCATCTAATTCAAATGGTTTTGAAAGATAATCATCAACACCAAAGCGCAGTCCTTTGATTTTATCCTCAGCATTCCCTTTGGCAGACAGTATAAGTACCGGCAGTTTTTCATCTTTTTCTCTTATTTTTTTTAAAACCAAATATCCATCAATAACAGGAAGCATTATATCAAGCACAATCAGATTAGGATGCCATGTGCACCATGCTGTAAGACCATCAGCACCATTGCAGGCAATTTTAACATCATGACCATGTAATGTTAAGTTTAGTTTAAGACCGTCTGCTATATGTTCCTCGTCTTCTATGACCAGAATTCGTTTCTTCTCAGGATTTTCCATAAAAGTTTCCTTTTATAATCTTCAGGACTTAATTTTGGTATTACTAATGTAAACATGGCTCCTTTACCAAGCCCGCCACTTGATGCAGAGATTTTCCAATCATGTATCCTGGCAATGTTGAAAACAAGATAAAGTCCAAGCCCGCTTCCCTCGACTTCCCCTTTTTCTCCACGTTTGGATTGATAAAATTTGCTAAATACTTTTTTAATTTCTTTTTTTTCTATTCCAATGCCGTTATCAATAAATTTAATTAAAAATTTATGTTTGAAATAATGAAATGAAACTCTGATAACAGGGCTTTTAGATTCGTTATATTTGATTGCGTTGGAAATGATATTCATTAGAAACATTTCAAACAGGAAAATATTAACCGGACAGGTGAAAACTCCTTTTTCAGGGTTTTCAAGAATAATTTTACAATTGTGAAATAGCTTTGCATTTTTTCTGCAAAATTTTTCAACAAGTTCTGTGGGATCTTCATTTGTTAATTCTGATTTATAGCTCTGGCTTTCAATTTTTGCAAGATTGAGAATGCTGTTAATATTTTCATTGAGCTTATTAATATCTTCAAGCATATATTCCGAATATTTTTTGATGTCTTTGATCTCAAGGTCATGCTTTGTAAAGGTCTCAAGATAGATTTTCAAAGATGTTACAGGGGTTTTTAACTCATGGGTAAAATTATAGATAAAATTATGCTGGAGTCTGAAAAGGTTTACAGTTTTTTGATAGTATATATATGCAAGGGATATTCCGATAAGCACAACTATGATCAAGGCAGTAAGAACAAGAATAATCATACCGGTTTTGGATGGGAAAATCAGTTCAGGATTAATATTGAATTTTTTGACTACAATTTCAAGCCCTGCTGTGATTTCCATATACCATTGCACTGTTATTAAAAGAGACGCGGCTAAAGCAAGGGTGGAACATGTAAAAATAAAAAGAGGGTGAAGATACCATCGTGAGGGGTTAAGAATTTGCATGATTAATTACTCGAATATGGCAAAACAGGTATTTTAATTTTAAATATAATACCATTATTTATAGCACTTTTGCACTCAATACTCCCATTTAAGGTTTGGGTTATAAGATTAAAAACAATTGACATTCCAAGCCCTGTTCCTCCTTGACCCCGCATGGTAGTGAAAAACGGATCAAATATTTTTGTTAATTGCTCAGAAGACATACCAGCACCATTATCTTTATAAAGAAAATTTAAATAGTTCTTTTTACGATCAAATACCATATCAATTCGACCTTTGTCCATATTTTTAAATCCATGGGTAAGTGAATTCAAAATTAAATTGTTCAGGATTTGGTAAAAAGCGCCTGGAAACGAATTTATTTCTATATCTTCGGGGCAGGTAAGGTCGGTTTCATGGTTTGTATCTTTGAATTTCGGTGTTAAACTCAATAAAATACCCTCGATGTAATTTTTTAGATTAAAAACTCTTGATTCTTCAATTGACTGATCAACAGCAATTTGTTTGAAGCTGCTTATAAGTTCTGCAGCCCTTGCCATATTAAGCAGGATGGAATCTGATATGTTTTCAATGGTATTAAGATAGGATTCAAAATCGCTTTTTTTAATATTCCCTGACCCGAATATTTTTTTTATTTCCTTTGTTTTTGCATCTAAAAGAGATGCAGCAGTGACTCCAACTCCAACAGGTGTATTAATTTCATGTGCAACCCCGGCTACAAGCTCGCCTAACGCTGCCATTTTTTCCGATTGTACAAGTTTGTCTCTGGTTTGATTTAGTGTGTCAAGGGAGGTTTTGAGTTCCTGATTTGCTTTTTCAAGATTAAGCTGGTATTGATGCTTCTCCTCAATAAAACTCAATCGTTCAAAGGCTTTATTGATTGCATAATATAAGACGTCCATATCCTGTATAGGTTTAATAATATAATCCCAGGCACCAAGCCTTAGAGCCTTTACAGTATCTTCAATATTGCCTGCTCCTGAAACAATAATTATTGGTGTTTCAGGCTGGGTTTGTGTTACTTTTGCTAATACTTCAAGTCCATCCATTTCAGGCATGCGAAGGTCACACAAGATTAAGTCAGGTTTTTCTTTTAAGAATTTTTCAAGACCGACGCGGCCGTTTTCCGCTTCAATTATTTTGAATCCAAAGTCCTCTAAAAAGCTTTTTGCACTTTTCCTGATATAAATTTCATCATCAATTATAAGTATGGTCTTTGCAGGAGTGATATCTGCAATATTAAATATATTGTCAATCATTTAAGGATGTTCTGGATGGCATTGGCAAGTTCATCCACTGAAAGAGGTTTTTTTATGAATCTGGTGATGCCGGCAGCCTTGATTTGTTCTTGATCAATTGCCTCAGCATACCCGCTGCAGAGAATAATCGGCATATCTTGATTGATTTTTTTTATTTCTTTGGCAAGGTCGAGTCCTGTTATATCAGGCATTGTCTGATCTGTAACAACTAAATCAAGAGATTGATGGTTGGTTTTAAAATAATTTAAAGCATCTATACTTGAAGAAAAATGTTTTACCTTATAATTTACTGATTCGAGACCTTGTCTGCACATCTCAACAATTTCTTTGTTGTCATCAATAAATAAGATCCTTCCTCCTTTTCCTTTTTTCTTTTTGCGAGAGTCGGGGCTTATTATTTTATTTGTTTTTCCTGATTTGTCAATTGGAAGCATTATGGTAAATACTGTGCCCTGTCCAATAACACTATGTACCGAGATCGCGCCATTATATCTTTTTACAATGCTGTACACTGTTGCAAGTCCAAGACCTGTGCCTTTGCCTTCTTTTTTTGTTGTAAAATAAGGGTCAAAAATACGTTCACGCGTTGCTTCATCGATTCCACAGCCAGTATCAGAGACTTCGAGCATAATATAATTATTTAAAGTTAAATGCGGATATTTTATTAAATCTTCTTCTGATAGACAGATCTCTTTTAAAGATAAAGTGAGCTCTCCACCAGTTGTCTCCATGGCATGGAAAGCATTGGTGCACAGGTTCATAATAATTTGATGGATCTGTGTTGGATCAGCTTCAACATATCCACAATTTCTATCAATATTATCAATTATTTTTATGGTTGATGGTATAGAGCCTTTTAAGAGTTTGATGGCTTCTTTTGCAACGGGATGGATTCTAATTGGTTTTTTTTCTTCTTCAGTGCTTCTGCTAAAAGATAGTATCTGACTTACAAGGTCTGCTGCGCGCAGGGCGGCCTTTTGTATTTTTTCACTATGTTTGTAAGCCTTGCTTTCAGGTTCAATATCCATCATTATCATTTCTGAATAGCCCAAGACCGGGCTTAAAATATTATTAAGGTCGTGGGCAATGCCTCCTGCTAATGTCCCGATAGCTTCCATTTTTTGCGCATTCCGCAATTGTTTTTCAAGGTTAAGCCATCTTTGTTCAGCTTCTTTTTTTTCAGTAATATCTAATAATGACACAGCAATTTTTTTAATTCCAGGCAACATTGCAAGGGTGACATAAGTATATTTTGTATTTTTATCTTTATCAAAAATAGTGATTTCATTTTGATAGGGGTTGGGGTCAAGAACTTGACTGTTTTGTTTGATAAATTTGTTTAATAAATTGTTGCCTTCAACCGGTACAAAATCAGACCATTTTTTTTTCCATTCTATTTCTTCTTTTTTAAATTGTGTTATTTCACAAAACTTGGAGTTTGTCAGTGATATTGTAAGATCATATTCTAAAATTATGGCAGCAGTGCCAGTTTGTTCAAATATGACTTTATATCTTTTTTCGCTTTCCTCAAGTTCTTTTGTTCTTTCTTTTACAAGTTCTTCAAGGCGTTCCTGATAAATTTTGTTTTCTTCTTTAAGCCTGGTTTCTGTAAGGCATTTTGTAATGGAATGATAAAGTACATTCATATCTTCAATTGGCTTGAGGATGTAATCCCAGGCTCCAAGGTGAAGAGCTTCAACAACAGCAGAGATGTTCCCGGTTCCCGAAGCAACTATCAAGGGTGTGTCCGGAGATTGTGCTTTTATTGTTTGAAGGACCTCAAGCCCATTCATTTCAGGCATTCTGAGATCGACCATTACTAAATCTATTTTTTGTGAGTTAAATACTTCAAGCCCATTTTTCCCATTATCAGCTTCAAAAACTATAAATCCAAAATCTTCCAAATATGATTTGATACTTTGTCTTATATAATATTCATCATCAATGGTTAAGATAACTTTATTTGCGAAAGCTGTATCCATAAAATTAAGTTTGTCCTTTTCCAAGATTATCAATATGAGGATTCTATTAATACTATTCTTATATAATCTTGAAAAATTGAGGTTCTGTCAAGTATAAAGAAGTTTTGATCAGTAATTCTCGGTTAAATTTCTGGCTATTATAAGAGGAAATAAATGGAAGAAGTGAGGCTTGGATATGCTTTTTTGATTGATTTACGGCTTTAAGTTGATGAATATCTTTAATATTTTCCACGTTACTTAAACTGTCTTTTATCAAAAATTCAGGTTGCTGGTTAAGCAAGATGAATTTTTGGCTCCCCAGCACGGACTTGAACCGCGGACCCATTGGTTAACAGCCAATTGCTCTGCCGACTGAGCTACTGGGGAGCATGTCAAAAAGACTTTTAGGTTCTATATCAGTACCAATAATTTGTCAAGAAAAAAATAAAAAAATTGACTTAGATTTTTTTTAGAATTATTATATATAGTTATAAACAGATGGCAATAAGGAGGTTTACACCATGGCAGTCAATTCCATCCAGAATTCGGGGAACAATGCATATTTAAAGCATCAGGATGCTAAATTAGTCAGGCAGGAGCAAAGATTCCTTGAACAGCAGAATCAGAAAGCAGCCCGAACTGATCTGGATAAAAACGCAGCTCAGCGTGTACAAGCTGCTTTTAAGCTTAATATTAGCAAAAAAGGAAAAACAATGCTTAAAACATCTGATATGAACAACCAAGATAATCAAGGGAATATTGATGCCATTACCAAAATAAAACCCCGGACTTCACAGCCGGTATCAGCCCAAAAATCAAGCAAAATTGTTAATATAATTGCCTGAGTTTTAGATTTTATGCGGATAATTGATTTTGGATATTATTTATTATGATAAAAGAAGAAGGAATAGTGCTAAGCGCTAACGAATCTACAGCATGGGTGCAAACCGTAAGAACAACTGCATGTGATGCCTGTGAATCAAAAGATACTTGTGAGATACTGAATAATAAACATTCAATGGATTTTGAAGTCAGAAATACTTTAAACGTAAAAAAAGGTAATCGTGTATTGGTTGGTGTGCAAACCAAGCCTTTGCTGTTACTTACATTTATGCTCTATGTTTTTCCTATCTTTTTGATGCTTATTGGCGGTTTGGCTGGTAATAATTTAGCTTTTATTTTAAAAACAGACCAGAATTTAACATCTATGTTGTTTGGATTTGTCTTATTTTTTTTTGCTATCCTTATTATAAAAAGAATAAATAATAAATTTGCCCACAATTGGAAATATAAACCCTTTCTTATTAAAACCATAAAAAAATAGCTGGTGTTAAATGGCTTAACCCCTTACTTTTCCCTTGATAAATTTATTGTTTTAATATATTGAAGTTAGTGTGTTGTAACTTTGCGTAATGTAAAGAAAATACTCTTAATAATATGAAGGAGCAGTATGACACCACAACCTAATTTTAAGATTTCCATAGTTTTAATGCTTATTTTTTTTGTCGCAGGAATTGTTTGCTATGCCTATTTTACCCCACCTGAACCAAGTCAGCCCATACGTTTAATGTTCATGAATAAAGCCGGTAAAGTTTTATTTAAACATAGTGGTCATATTGAGGATTATGGCTTGGAATGTATAGATTGTCATCATAATCTTGAAGATGACGAAGTCTATCATTGTAATGAATGTCATGAAAGTACCGGAGATGACGATATGCCAAGCATTGCTGATGCTTTTCATAAACAATGTAAGGGATGTCATGAAGACTCCGACGCAGGTCCGGTGGAATGTAATTCATGCCATACGAAATGATTGAAATTCATGATTGGAATATTCATCAAAGCATGGTCAAAATTTTACAAAACGAGGATGGAAAATGATTAAACAATCTTTTATAGGATTATTTCAACCCAAACTAAAATATGACTTGGTAGAGCCAGATCCTAAAGAACCTGAACTTGTCCCTGTGCCGGCAAATATTTTACTTTTATTGAATGAGCCCCTTGACAGCTCAAAGATTTTAATGATTTCAAAAGGAGATAATGTTAAGAAGGGACAAAGACTTTTTCTTTATAAAGATAGCAAGGAATATGTTTTTTCTCCTGTGTCAGGAGTAATTAAAAAAATTGATTCCTATTCCGGTGAATTTGGTGATACTAAAACCAACTTGGTTATAGGAACTGAATCTAATGACGAATTTGTAAATGATTTTAGCGAGAATGCAGATGAGTTTGAACTTGAAACAGCTGCAAAATTTTTAAAATTATTACCAGGGGCACCTCCCATAGATATTCTTACAGACCCGGCAAAAAAGATACATACCCTTGTGATTTCAAGTGTTGATCAGGATATTGCATCAACAACCAGACAGTTTTTTTTAGCCACTGCTATTGAGGAATTAAAAGAAGGTATAGAAATTCTCAAAAAATTAACAAAAATACAAAAAATAGTTTTAATAATTCCTGATGGTTTTAATATAAAAATAGAGATTTCAGGGATGCAGATTTTTAACGTTTCACCTTTTTATCCTGATGCTCTTCCTGAGATGATAATGAAAAATCAATTAAATACTATAGTCCCCCAAGGCAGAACCTGTGAAGATATGGGGGTTTGCTTTGTAAGCAGCGAAGCTGTTGTCTCCATATCAAAGGCTTACAGAGAAAAGAAGATAAACTTTGAAAAACTTGTATGTGTAACTGGTAAAGATGGTGTGCAGCACCGGGTAAAAGCGCAAATCGGCACTCCTACTATTTCAATTCTCAAGCAACTTAATATTATTGTTAATAACGAAGATAGGATAGTGGTTGGAGGTCCTTTTACCGGATTTTCAACTTTTACTGTTTTTCATCCTGTGCAGCCCCATACAGATTCTCTTATTATCCAGGATTCTGATGCATTGCCCCATGTCTCTGATGCAGCATGTATCAATTGTGGTAAATGTATTAAAATTTGTCCTGCAAATATCCCTGTGAATCTTCTTGTAAGGCAGCTTGAAGCTAATTTATTTGAAGAGGCAAAAGAACAATATGACCTTGAATCCTGTATTGAATGTGGGTTGTGCAGTTATGTATGCACAGCAAAAATCCCCATATTCCAATATATCCGACTTGGGAAACATGAGCTTTTAAAATTAGAAGCCAAGGTTGAAACGGAGGGTGTAAATGGCTAGTAGAATAAAACTTACAGTATCCCATGCTCCATTCTGGCACAATGGTGATTCGATTGCTAAAATGAACCTTAATATAATGCTTGCTGCAATACCAGCTGTTATGTTTGGTGTTATTCAATTTGGTGTGCCTGCACTTGGTGTGATATTGCTTGCAATATCAACCAGTATGTTCTGGGAGCTTATGATGAATTTCGCAACGAAAAGATCCCTTTCAACAGGAGATTTTGATGCTGCGTTAATTGGCTTGCTCTTTGGCATGATGTTGCCGGCAACTGTTCCCTGGTGGCTTGTAATTACCGGGACATTTGTTGCTATTGTTATAGGCAAGCAGATCTATGGAGGGCTTGGTGCAAATCCTTTTAACCCTGTTTTGATTGGCTTTGCAATTCTTATGATTTCATGGCCTAAATATTTTGATTTTGATGCAGCTCTTTTAAATTATCAGTTTGATTTTACAGCTGTTGCCCCTCTTGCTGCACTGAAACATTTAGGTGTACCTGTTGTTGATTCTTTTTCAACAGGTCAGCTTATCATGGGACATCAAGTTGGTGCAATTGGTTCTGTTTTTGGACTTGGTTTGATTATTGGCGGAGTATATTTGATAATTAGAGGGTATATAAGATGGGAAATAACTTTATCTTATATTGCAGGAATCATTATTACAGCTCTACTTTTTCAATTGGCACATCCGGATAAATTTGCAGGTCCAATGTTTCATCTTTTTGCAGGTTACACATTGTTGGGGGCAATATTTCTTGCAAATGAAAACTCGTCATCTCCTGTCAATAAAATTCCCATGTTTATTTTTGGAGCGCTTGGAGGCTGCATGGTGATGTTGATCAGGAATATTGGTGCCTATCCAGATGGAACCGTATTTGCTATTCTTTTAATTAACCTCCTTAATCCGCTCATTGATTATATCAGACCTAAAGCTTTGGGAAGGAGTAGAGATAATGCGTGAAATGATAAAGATGGTCTTGGTTTTGACAATGATCACAGCTGTCTCAGGTGGTATTCTTTCTGTTCTAAAGACCAGCACTGAAGGTAAAATAGAAGAGCAGGTTCTAAAATTTCAGAAAGCTCCTGCCATTAAAGAGATTTTTAACAATGCCACAAATGAGCCTTTAAAAGACAGGTTTAAACTCAAAGCTGAAATTAAAGGCAAGTCCCAGGAAATTACTTTTTTCCCGGGTATCCTTGATAATGGTACAAAGGCTGTTGCTTTTGAAGCTAAAGGCGGAGGCTTTGGCGGTGATGTCGGATTAATGGTTGGCATTGATCTTGGGACAGATAAGATTATAAAGACAAGAGTTACTACCCATAGTGAAACACCTGGTGTGGGCTCAAGGGCTAAAGATGATACAAATTTTGTATCACAATTTGCCGGTATGGGTTTAAATTCTAATTTCAAGGTTAAAAAAGATGGTGGCGACATTGATGCAATGTCAGGAGCCACTGTTACTTCAAGAGGTGTCTGTCTTGCGGCAGCTCAAGTACAACAACTTTACCTTAAGCTTAAACCCCAGATTTTAGATGAGATGAAAAAGATTAAATAGGAGATTAGAAGTTATGGCAAAATCCATAGCAAAAGAATTTACCAAAGGATTATGGACAGATATTCCACCTTTTAGAATAGTTCTGGGATTATGTCCAACCCTTGCTGTATCAAAATCATTTGCAAACGGAATCGGCATGGGACTTGCTGTTACATTTGTTCTTGTCTTTTCAAATTTTTTTGTATCCTGTTTTAGAAATATTATACCTGCTAAAGTCAGAATTCCATGTTTTATTGTAATCATTGCAACTTTTGTAACAATTGTGGAACTCTTAATGCAGGCATATACATATCCTTTATTTTTGAAACTTGGAATTTTTATTCCTTTAATTGTTGTAAATTGTATTGTGCTTGGACGTGCCGAGGCTTTTGCCTGTAAAAACGGACCTGTTCTTTCCATTGCTGATGGATTTGGCATGGGCATAGGGTTTACCCTGTCTCTTATGGCAATAAGCAGTGTAAGGGAGATATTGGGAACAGGGGCAATAACATTGTATGAGAAACCAATTGCATTATTCGGAGCATCTTTTGAACCGTTCAAGTTTATGATTGAAGCTCCCGGAGCATTTATATGCCTTGGTCTGCTGCTTTGCTTAATGAATATTATAGGTAAGAAATAAGGAGATAAAAATGGATCTTTTTGTATTAGCCATAAGCTGTATTTTTGTGAATAATATTCTCCTGGCTCAATACCTTGGGAACTGCCCGTTTCTTGGAACATCAAATAAAATGGAGACAGCCATTGGAATGTCAATGGCAATTGTATTTGTTTTGACCCTGGCAGGTGTTATTACCTGGATGGTGGATCATTACCTTTTAAAAACACTTGATATTGAATACTTACGAACAATTTCGTTTATTCTTGTGATTGCAGCTTTAGTGCAATTTGTAGAAATGTTTTTAAAAAAGAGCATGCCGGCATTATATGCAGGGCTTGGTATATTCCTTCCGCTGATAACAACTAATTGTGCTGTAATGGGCGTTTGTCTTATTAATATCAAAGAAGAATATACTTTTATACAGACCATTGTAACTTCATTTAGCTATGCAGTTGGTTTTGGTCTTGCTCTTGTCCTTTTTGCAGGACTCAGAGAGAGGATAAATGTTGCAAGGGTCCCAAAACCATTACAGGACACATCATTGGGTTTAATTACTGCCGGTATTATTTCTTTATCTTTTTTTGCTTTTAAAGGTATGGTGTAATTTTAAATTTTGGAGTTGTTTATATGATTTCATTTTTATTTATGTTATGTATTGGCGCGGTATGCGGCATTGTTTTAAGTTTTGCTTCCAAGGTGTTTTATGTGTATGAAGACCCGAGAATTGCCAAGGTCGAAGAAAACCTTGAAGGTGCAAATTGCGGTGGATGCGGCTATGCCGGTTGTTCTTCGGCTGCAAAAGCTGTTATATCAGGTCAGGCTCCTGCCAATGTATGTGTGATTTCATCCAGCCGTGAAAAAGTTGAAAATATTGCTGAAATAGTTGGAATGTCAGTGGGTACAGCCGAGGCTTCGCTGTCATATAGTATGTGTAATGGTGGAAATAGATCCACTGATAAGTATAAATACCTTGGGGTCCAGACATGTAAAGCCATGGAAATTGTATTTGGTGGTAAACGTGATTGCCATATTGGATGTTTAGGACTTGGTGATTGTGTAAAAGCCTGTGCATTTGATGCTGTTAAGATCGGTATAGATGGGTTCCCTGTAGTTGATGAAGAAAAATGTGTTGGATGCGGTGCCTGCGAAAAAGCATGTCCTAAAAATATAATTGAAGTAAGAACATTGTCTGAAAAACTTCTAAAATTAAATCAAAAAGAAGATCCGCTTGCACCATGCTCCCAGACATGTCCTGCTGAGATCGATATCCCAAGGTATATTGCTCTTGCCAAAGAAGGTAAATATAAGGAAGCTGTTTCTGTAATAAGAATGAGAAATCCTCTACCCCTTACCTGCGGCAGGGTATGCCCCCATCCATGCGAAGATGAGTGCAGAAGAGGTATTGAAGATGAACCTGTTTCCATTAACCAGATCAAACGTTTTGTTTCTGATTTTGAGATGAATTCAGGCTCGCGCATACCAATTAAATGTGCACCTGACACTGGTAAAAAAGTTGCGATTATCGGAAGTGGACCGTCCAGCTTGAGTTGTGCCTATTTTTTAAGAAGAATAGGTCATAAAGTATCAATATTTGAAGCCATGCCAAAACTTGGAGGTATGGTAAGATATGGAATCCCTGAATACAGACTTCCTGATAAAGTACTTGACTGGGAAATAGAAGGAATACTTAACCTTGGAATTAATGCCTATACACATGTGAGGTTTGGAAAGGATTTCGGATTGGGTTCTCTTGTGGCATCAGGCTATAGCGCTGTTTTTTTAGGTATTGGAGCCTGGAAGGATTATTCCCTTGGTGTTGAAGGTGAGGATCTTGATGGTTGTTTTACAGGAATTAATTTTTTATCCAGGGTTTCCCAGGGAGAGAGGCTTGAGCTTGGAAAAAAGGCCTGTGTTATAGGTGGCGGCAATACAGCAATTGATTGTGTCCGAACATTATTAAGGATAGGACTTGAGAAAGTTTATTTGGTTTATAGAAGGACAAGAAATGAAATGCCGGCAAATGAGGTCGAAATCGTTGCATCGGAAGAAGAAGGTGTTGAATTTGTTTTCCTTGCAGCTCCAACAAGAGCCATTGGTAATGATAGTGGTCATGTGACTGAACTTGAGTATTTGAAGATGGAACTTGGAGAACCTGATGATAGTGGCAGACGTAGACCGGAACCTGTTAAAGGCTCTGAAACACTTATTGATGTCGATACGATTATAACTGCAATAGGACAGTCTCCGGAAGCCTCTTATAAAGACCAGGACCCTCATCCGAGAATGACTGAGCTTGAACTCACAAGATGGAATACTATTGAGAATGACCCTGAAGTTTTAACAACTTCTATTCCTTATGTTTTTACAGCAGGTGATGCTGCAACAGGTCCTTCTCTTGTGGTTGAAGCAATCGGGGGTGGAAGGCGTGCTGCACGGTCTATTGATATGTTTTTAAAAGGAGAAAAAATTACTCCTGTTGCTGATTCTTTACGCCAGAAACGAATCAGAGAATCAATTTTTTCCAAAGTTCCTGGTATTACAAAATCTAAACGGGCAAAGATGCCAGAACTCCCGGTTAATGAACGGTTAGATTCCTTTGTAGAGGTTGATCTTGCTTTGTCTGAACCAGACCTCATAAAAGAGGCTGATAGATGCTTAAATTGCTGTCGATTGTGTTATAACCCTGATAAATAACAATAGTTGTTAATTTTTTTGTAAAAGTATAAATATTAAAATAGTGGATTGCTATATAAGGAATGAAGATATTCTCCAGGTTGACCATAGCTACCAAAATGACTATGGGATATTTTCCCCTTGCATTGATAATTGTTATATTGTCTTGTTATACCCTTGTAAATCTTAATGCATTGGGAGATATCAATAGATCTATTGTTGCAAACAATATGGCAATCATTGAAGCCTGTGATAAATTGACCAACAATCTTCTTGCCCAGGAAGGTTATGGACAAAGATACCTGATTCTAAAAAGTGATGAAATGCTGACTCTGTTCTCAAAAAGGGATATAGAGTTTGAAAAAATTTTAAAGGATTTGGGAAATATTACAGAAGCTGAAAAAGAAAAAATTCAAGAATTAATATCAATACATAGTAGATACGATAAATTATATTTTTATCTTTTTAATCTTGATGAAAAAAGTTTTAACCAGATCCAAAGTGCAAAAGAAGAACAGATTAAAAAAAGTTTAGATTATCAGCTTAATTCCATAAGAAAGATGATGATCAATACAAAAAAAAGTCTTGAAAATAAAACTCTTAAGGCGGACACCTTCAGCACCAGAGCTTTTTATGTGGTAGCTTTCCTTTCTCTTCTTGGTATTATTGTAGGGATTGGCATTGCCTTATTTATTACCCGTAGTGTTGCACGATCAATAAACCAGTTGAAACTTGCAGCATTAAAGTTTTCTGAACATAAATTCGATTTTGTTCCTGATGTCAATGAATACGATGAGTTTGGAACATTATCAAGGGCATTGACTTCAATGGCAGAACAATTGTCAAAATTAAAAAAAATGGATATTGACACAAGTCCATTAACCAGGCTGCCAGGTGGTATGGCTGTTGAAAATTTTTTGCACCAAAAAATTAAATATGGGCAGAAAATAGCATTTTGCCTATTGGATATTGATAAATTTAAATCCTTTAATGACAGATATGGATATGCAAGAGGAAATGATGTAATAAAATTCACAGGCGACTTAATACGACGTGTTGTAACTGAAATAATGAGCCCGGATTCGTTTGTAGGACATATTGGAGGCGACGATTTTGTTGTAATAGTTCCTTTTAATTCTTTTGATACGATTTGTGAAGAAATAATAAATAAGTTTGATAAAAACATTGTAAAGTTCTATGATAAAGAAGACTTGGAAAAAGGTTATATAATATCAAAAACACGGCAGGGAGAGATTAGTGAATTCCCTATTATGTCAATTTCTATTGCAGTTGTCACCAATAAGGATGATTTGAGCCTAAGTAGTGTAAAAATAGGAGAGCTTGCAGCTGAGCTGAAAGAATATGCCAAAACATTTGAAGGAAGTATATATCTCACAGATCGCAGAAAGAAAATTGGTTGCCAGGAAAATACTAAATAGAATATGTTTGTTTGCGATGCTTGGATTCTTGATATCAATGACCTCTTGTACTTCATATGGTGTTTTAAAAGGTCGTGATCAATCATTTTTGATATTTGAGTATTCTAAATTGAAAGATAATGAATTTAAGAAGGAAATTGCCTCAAAAGAGGGTATGCTTGCTGAAAACAATTTATCAAATCAGCCGGGCAGGAACAAGGCAAATTTATATATTCAACTTGCGATATTATATTCCCACAAGAATAACAAAGAACCTGATTTTATTAAGGCTTTAGAATATTTAAAATTATATGCATTAGTTCGAGATGAGATTAGCGTTGATTATGCAGAAGATTTGTTGAATATATTGGTTGAAAATAAATTATCATGTGATATTCTTAATAATAAATACAATAAATTGTTAGAGAAAAATAAAAAATTTGAAAAAACATGTTCAAAATTTGCGGTAAAAATACGAGAGCAGGACAAAAAACTTCAAAAGCAATACAAGATTATTAAAAAAAATAATAAAATTATTGAACAATTAAAAGCGCTTGATATCAAACTTGAGAATAAGAGAAAAGAAACAGAATAATTCATAAAATTATATAGTTAATGAATCAAAATTCGCTGGAGCGTGCTAATGGATAAATATCCGTTAATAGGGAAACTTATTATAAAAAATAAATTTCTTTTAAAAGAAGATATTGATCAAGCTCTATCTGCATGGTCTGGAAATGAAGAAGAATTTGTTAACTATCTTATTTCCACTAGATTAATTTCTTCTGAAAAAATTAAAAGCCTTCAGCTTGAAGCAAAAAAACTAAAAGCACGTGATGATAAATTAAAATTTGGTAATATTGCTGTTTCCAAAGGTTTTATTGACAAAACCAATTTAGATTTTGTGCTTGAGGAACAGGAAAATGATATGCTGGACGGCAGACAACCTAAGCTATTAGGTGATATGCTTATTGAAGCCGGAATGATAACACCACAACAGCGCGATTTGGTTTTAGAAAGTCAGAAAAAATTTTTACAAGAAGCCTCCAGGTTACCTGCTGATGAGGATGCTTCTTCTTTAAAAGAATCATTATTATTAGAGCCAATATCGCTTTATAGCGGGTTGAACTTACAATTGTCAGGGGATTTTTTATCTGCATATCTAATTAAAACTGAAAAATTTAATACAAATTGCAGGATAGAAGGTATTAAAGCTATTTTAACTGCGAAAGGTATAACCTTTGGAATAGTTACAGATGAGATGATTAAAAGTTTTATAAAATCTGCTGTTTTTAAAAAAAAACCTTTCAGGGTTGCTAAGGGCATTAAACCTGTCCACGGTGAAGATGCAAAAATAGCTTATTATTTTGATACAGGACATTTAAAGGCTGGAGATGTCAACAACGAAGGACAGATAGATTTTAAGGCCAGGGGTAGAATTCCCCAGATTGATAAAGGAATGGTTCTGGCGGAAAAAACTCCCATGGTTGATCCGGTAAATGGTAAGAATATCTATGGAGAAACAGTCTATGCCAGATCCGCAGAAAATATTGATTTTAAAATAGGTAAAGGGGCTGTATTATCTGAGAATGGGTTGCAGGTTTTAGCCTCAGTAAAAGGTCATCCTATTAAAAAGGGTGGCGAGATTGTTGTTCAGGAAGAATATATTATTAATGGTGATGTGGGTTATGAAACAGGGCATATTGATTATGATGGAGATATTAACATCAAAGGGTGTATAAATAGTGGTTTTAAAGTTAAAGGCGATAATATAAGTGTATATGAAATTGATGATGGTATTATAGATGCTAATGGCAATGTTAAGATTGCAAGCGGTATTAATAATGGGGAGATAAAAGCCCTAGGCAATCTATCCGCAAAATTTATTCATAAATCACATATTTCCTGCATGGGAGACGTGTCAGTTAATAATGAAATATTAGATGCAATAGTTAGAACAAGAGGAAAATGCATAGTTGATACCGGTAAAATTATATCATCGGAAATTATATCTAAATTGGGTGTTTTTGTTAAGGATATTGGAACTGAAAAGGGAAAACCCAGTACTATTATAGTCGGTCATGATGTTTTTACTGAAAAGGAATTAATGGATAATAAAATTGCTCTTGAAAAATTTAATAAAACACTTGAAGCAATGTTGAACAAACAAGGGGAAAAAAAAGAAAAAAATAAAACAATTCAACAGGGTATTTTTGATTATGGTCAGATACAGGATACTTCTCAAACAATGCAGCAAAAGATTCTTGATAAAATGAAGTCTTTAAAAAACAATGATCAAGATATTGAAATACCAGAGCCTGTTAAAGAAAAGTTAAATCAATTACAAATTGACATTAACCAGGCTGAAGAAAAGCTTAAGAAATTTTTACTAATAAATCAAGAACTTGATCAGGAAATTAAAGACCTTGGCTATAAGATCGGGAAACATAAATTAAAAATTAAAAATCTGGAATTCGAAAGAGAGAGCCTGATCAAATGGGAAGAAAAGAACCCTGGTAAATCAATAGTTAATGCCAGTGGTATTATCATGGCAAAGACTATAATACAGGGAAAACATTCAAAAAGAATGCTTGATAAGGAAGTGAAAAATGTTCAGGTTAAAGAACTAAGGGATACAAGCTTAGGCGCTGGTCCCGAGGAGTACAAGATAGAAATAATTAATTAATTAATTTTATTTAAGGTTTCGATGATAAACACCATTAAAAAGTGCATTAAGCGCCATTTCAATTACAAGGGGCAGGTGGGCTTTTTTTAGAAACATTATTGGTTCTTCCATGTTACCCACACAAATTTCCATTGAAATTGAGTTTGAAAATTTTTCAAATGTTGAGATGTCTTTTATCAGTCCTTTTTCATAATCATCGCTTAAAGCAAGGGCTATTTCAACAAAGCCTGCATACCTTGGATTAAGCAGCAGGTTTTCAATTTCTCCTGCAAACTTATTTTTATTTTTCCCGCAATCGCATTCTTCTTGTGCAATAAGATCTGATATGCTTATACCTCTTTTTTTCAGGCGCAGAAATATATTTCTTTTAACATTTATATGATTCTGTTTTGCAATAGCCTCTTTAACTCCTTTGGTCACAGCTTTTGCTATTAATTCGCCGAGTTTTGTGTGTCCACCTGAATTATCAAGGATTTGACCTTTGCCCTGAACAAGCAAAACATTATCAGTGCCGGTCCCTGTTGCTCTGTATGCGCCATTTTCATAACTTGTTCTTATGTCAAGATCAAGTAGAGCTGCTGTTTTTGCTTCTGTAGCCGTTATGACAGCTCTTGCCATTGCCCGGTTACTCATCTGCATATTGGACATTATAATGATGTTAATTGTCCCGGGTTCATAATAGTCACCCCTGTCTCTTCCCATTCTCATGGCATTTGAATTAACGCCGGCAGTGATAAATGCATAAACTGAAAGTTCTTTGTAACTTTCTTTTTTTATGACAAGATTGTTCATATCAACACCTGTTATGAGTATGCTGGTTGTATTTTTATCAAGGTTTAATGCAGAACATATTTGCATTCTTATTGCATCAATTGAATTTTTGTGATCAATGAGCCAGTTTTGGGGAGGTGTATAATGGTTAATAAGTGTATTAATACCGTCTCTTTGCCCTTCAAGGGTAGAAAAAGTCACCATGGGTTTCTTCAACTTTATAACAAGAGTTCGGTTTTTAAAATCAAAGATATTTGTTTCATCAATTTTGATGTTTTGAATATAGTCAAGGTCACAATTAATCTTACGTATGGTCTTAATTTTTTTCCCAAGTATTCTATTTTGTTCTGAGGCAAATTCTTTTCCATAGATGGATGCTGCAAGCCATTGGACAAAAAAACCTGTATTGCTTGCTGCTCTGCATGTTAAATCACATGGGAAATAATAAATCCTTTTATTTTTAACAGCAGACACATCTTTCCATTCCGGCAGTGTCAGGATATTATTTACTACCTTGCTATCATTGCCACATCCATAAATAACCTGGGGGTTGAATTTTATCCATTCCTG
>CAZTEM010000027.1:0-31955 GCA_964612755.1 uncultured Desulfobacterales bacterium
TGATATTTGCTTGAAATTAAAAACAATTAAGTGTATCCTGAATATTATATATTTCCAATAAATTTAGAAAACTTATGAAAAAATAAATAAAGTTTCGCAAAACAGCAAATAATATTGCCCGGAGTAAAATATGAAGATTCTTATTGCAGAAGATGATTATGTCTCAAGGCTTTTATTAAAAAAGTCCATAACAAAAATGGATCATGATCCCATTGAAACAAAAGACGGGAAACAGGCATGGGACATGTTTTTAGAACACCAGCCAGATATGGTTATCACAGACTGGATGATGCCTGAAATGGATGGTATTGAGCTATGCAAAAAACTAAGATCTTCTGACAAAAAAACCTATACTTATATAATGCTTTTAACTGCGAAAGATAAAATCACTGATCTTGTGGAAGTATTTGATGCCGGAGCAGATGATTATATAACCAAACCCTTTAAACCGGATGAATTAAAATCCCGAATAAAAACAGGAAGGCGAATTCTGAAATTACAACACAAAATGAATGAAAAAAATATAGAGCTTGATAAAGCATTAAAAGAATTAAAAGATACTCAGTCTCAAATTCTGCAATCTGAAAAAATGGCATCAATAGGTCAGCTCGCAGCAGGGGTAGCCCATGAAATCAACAACCCCATAGGCTTTGTAGGGAGCAACCTTGCGACCTTGAATGATTATTTAAAGGATTTTAATAAATTATTGGATCAATACAATTTAATAAAAAATGAACTTAAAAACTTTGGCATAACAAACCTGCCGGATAATATAAAAAATCTTTTTGATTCAATAGAAAAATTTGAAAACGATATAGATATTGAATATTTAAAAGAAGATATACCTGAGCTTTTAAAAGATTGTGCCGAGGGTACAGAACGGGTTAGAAAAATAGTAGGAGATTTGAAAAACTTTGCCCACCCGGGGAATGAAAAAATAAAACTTATGGATATTAATAAAGGAATAGAGTCAACTTTAAATGTAGTAAATAACGAAATTAAATATAAAGCAAAAGTCATAAAAGACTTTGGTGATATTCCTATGGTTGAAGGATTTTCCCAGCAAATAAATCAAGTTTTTATGAATATCCTGGTAAATGCAGCCCAGGCAATTGAAAAAACAGGAGAGATACATATTAAAACAGAACTTGAGGGGAAAGGAGTAAAAATATCCATATCAGACACAGGTTCTGGTATTGATGAAAAAAACATATCAAAAATCTTTGACCCGTTTTTTACGACAAAACCTGTGGGTAAAGGTACTGGATTAGGAATGAATATCGCATATAATATCATCAAAAAGCATAAGGGAAGTATTGATATTAAAAGCAAACCCGGGTCAGGGACAACATTTATAATAAGATTACCAGGGAAATAAAAATGGAAAATAAAGACAATATTGAATATACAATTTTATTTGTTGATGACGAGAAAAGTGTTCTAAATTCTTTAAAACGCCTTCTTAGAAAAGAAAACTATAAAATTTTGACAGCACCAAATGGAAATAAAGGGTTCAATATCTTAAGATCCCACGAGGTACAGGTTGTGATCTCTGATCACAGAATGCCGGGGATGAACGGGACTGAATTTTTAGCAGAAGTTAAAAAAGAATTCCCTGATATTATTAGAATAATTCTTTCAGGATATACGGATATTGATGCATTAATAGACACAATCAATGAAGGCAATATATATAAATTTTTCCATAAACCCTGGAATGACAATAACCTTATCCTGGAAATCAGACAGGCATGTGAACATTACAGACTTATTCAGGATAATACCCGCCTGAGTTTTCAAAATAAAGCTCTTGTCATATATCATGCAGTTATTAATAATATACCAATCCCTTTAATAGGAATCAGCAAAGAAAAAACAATTGCTATTTTTAATATTAAAGCATCCGGAATTAATTTTATTGATGGTAAAGGTCTTCAGATTGGTTCTAAAATTAACGATATTTTTCCAAAAAACATTTCAACCCTTATAAATGATTGCTTTAACAATAATGATTCAAATGAAATTAAAAATATCAAACTTAATGGGGAATCATACAATATAATTGGGACACCTTTCAAAGGCAATTTCGCAGACAAAGGTTTAGTGCTGTCCTTTATGCCTGACCTGTAAAATTTATCATTGCAGCTTGAAATATTCTTATCATAAATCTGTAATAACCATCTCATAATATCCAAGGACATCTGATCCCTCATCATAATGATTAAGTTCCATTATTCTGCACTTGGAAACAGGATCTTTAATAGCAACAAAAGCATTTGGACCTTTAATCTTAGTCCCGCTCATTACTTTTTTTAAGACTTTTACTTCAGCAAGGGGCAATTTTTTTTCGGTAAATTCCTCTAATTTCTTTTTTTCTTTAACAAGGACTTGATTCTTCTCTTCAAATTGGTTAATTCTCTCTTTTTTCTGAGAAATCTCCTGGGCAAGGGTATCCTGTCGCTCAAAACCCTCATTAATCTTATCTTCGGCTTCTTTTGCCTGGAGTTTCATCTTTTCTTCCAACTCTAAAACCTTTTGAAGTGCTGCAACATTACCAGATGCCTGCAAATCAAATTTCTTTTTTTTAACATCTTTTAATTTTATTTGAGTCCTGTCCTGGGTATATGCATGTTCTGAAATCTTTAAATGAAGATCCTGATCTTCTTTATTTAGTATATCGATTTCGTTTTGCAAAACTAATATAGTGTCAATATTAATTTTTAATTCTGAATCTATTTTTGCAATCAAAAAATTGGTATGATCATCTACTCCCACCTTTAATCTTGATGGTCTTGATCCATGGGTACCAATGCCACCTGCAATTATACCCATTTTCGCACTGATATCAGAAGATATTATTGTTCCTTTTTCATTATTACATGCACCACTCAATCGTATTTCGGAATCCAGTATCTCCTTTTGTATACTAAGGTCGCCAAATCCATAGATTTTTGAATTATTAATATATTTTGCCTGGATATTGCCCTTAACTTTTATTAAAGTCGCATCAACAATACCAGAGCTTACATTAAGCTCTCCTGTAAGGTCAACCTTTGCTCCCTGAATCTGTTCAACAGTAAGGGATGCACCCTTTACGCTAAACCCCTCTTTAAGGATACCGTTTACTATAATATTACCATCAAATTCAATATTCCCGGTTTCAAACCCAATATCACTATCTATTTTTAATTCTGGAAAAACTGAAACATTCCCCAGGGGATCAAGATTTGGCTGCCCGTCAATATCCGCGTAAATTTTTACACCATCATCAGACATCCGAGCCCCTGATCCTGCACCAAATGCCATGTCAACCGGATCTTCCACAGCAATCATCTCTCCTGTGACATCCATGCCAGGAGCGCCTGGTGCCGGAAAAATCTTTGCTGCTAAAAATGTATCTTTTTCAACAAAAGGAACATTTCCTCTTTCTTTAAAATCAATTCTTCCATCTTTATCTACTTTCCCAGGACTGCGGAATTCTATGGGGAAATGATAATTAATCTTAGCATGCCTTGGTTTTTTTGGTTTACGCCCCTTTGCAATAACAAAACTATCGCCCATCCCATCCACATCTGAAAGCCATGCCATAATAGCTTCATCATCTTTAATCCCTGCCCGCACTCCATTATCTTCTAAAAAATCTCGCATCTGAGCAATAGTAATTTTCTTGTGCTTAAAATTTTTTAGTTCTATTAATGCCTCCATCTTATCATCAGATATCGTAAGTTTGAAAACACCACTTTCCAAGGATTGTCCCTGAACCACAGACAAAGCATCTATTCCTAAAAATGCAGTTTTCTTTAAAAACATGAAAGTTAAATCTAAAATTTTTTTTACGCTATCTTTGTTTATATCATCTGTCTTAGCAAGTTCATCTCTAATTGTTTCATATAAAATATCATCAAGTTTAAACTTATCAAGTCCAATAAACTTTTCACTTGCTCTTTCAAGTATTTGCTTTATTTGTTTTTGTAAGAACAAAAACTCTGCCCCAAAATTTTTCGATGTTAAAGCAAGGCTTTTATCTTTGATTAAATCCTTTAAAGAAAAAGTATGCTTTATTGACACATCATGCTTGACCTTTGATTCAAGTAATCTTATTTCCTTTTTCTTTTTTTCTATTTTTTCAATATTTTTTTCTTCTTTTTCTTTAAACTGTTTTGCAATCTTATATAATTGTTTATTCTGGTGCTGGGTCACTCTTTGAAGATTCTGCTTTTTTTTAATCTCTTTAAACTGCATACATGCATGCCTGGCCTGATTAATTAAGTCCTGATCTTCAAAGGGAAGAGAAAGGCAGGAATTTATTTCTGCTGTATTAATTGCCTGAACAATTATATCTCTACTCAAGGCATCAGCAATCAAGATTCTGCGTGTATCTGACGATATCTCCCGTATCTTTCTTAGAATCTCATCACCTTTCATTTCAGGCATTTTATAACTTACAATTGCCAGAGCGCAAGACAAGGGGTCCATACCTGCAAGCTCTGAAAGGGCAGCAGACGAAGATTTGAAACAAGTTACAAGACAGCCTTGTGAACTTAACAAGTTCTTAATCCTTGTCTGCAATTTTTCATCAGACTCAATCACAAGAATTTTAAAATGCTCTTTTTCTGACATCTTTTAAAAACCACCCATTACCATTTTACCATTCTTAATAATTTATCAATTTAAACTTTGATGAGTTATTAACTTTGGTGTATCAGGATCGTCTGAATCTATTTCTTCAAATTTTGACATGCCAAGATCGTTCTTAATAACCATGGAAGCCTGTGTTCCCATTATTCTAGTGCCGGCATATATTTTCTTATTAACTTTAAGCAAAGGTATCGGCTGTGTTTCAAGTATAGATTTTGTGGACATTTCTTTTTCTTTTTGTATATCTACAAGATCGACATTAAATTGTGCAATCTCAGCCTCATGTTCTTCTATCTTACTTAAAATTTTATCCTGATCTTCAAAAATCTCTTTGATTCTCTCATCAGCCTGGTTTACTGCATTTTCAAGCTCTTTTAATTCTTTTGCAAGTTGCAATTTTTCTTCTTTATCAGCACTGCCCATTTTTTTCTCTGTAAAATCTATTTTTTTGGTCATCTTCTCCTGGGCAAAGGTTTTAGCTGCAATATCAACGTGCAATGCATTATTCTGATCATCCAGCTCCATCTTTTTATTAATAACCACATCAAGAGTTTTTTGTATTTCCTTTATCTGTTTATCATATCTTTCTTCAATCCATTTGACATGATCATCAGCTCCCATTTTAATTATTGAAGGCTCTGCCTTTTCAGTTCCAATCTGTTTTACATTAAAACCTTTTCTTGCTGAAATTATTGAGCCTGTTATTCTGCCAGCCTCATTATTCATCTCTCCGCTTATGGCAATTTTTGATTCCATGATTTCCCTTGTGACCATCATATTGCGATATCCAAAAATTTTTGAATTATTGACAAATTTAGCCTGGACACTGCCCTGGGTCTGAATATCCCCGTTCACTATTCCATTGGAAACCTTTAAATCGCCCCTGATTCTGATTGTTCCACCATTGATTTCATCTGCTATAAGTTCTTCGCATTCAACTTTAAAGCCTTCCTTGACTATACCTGTAACAAGGACATTGCCTTTAAAATTAATATTTCCGGTTTTAAAATCAACATCTCCTTTTATGGTAAATTGTTCAAGCACAGAAATAACACCTTTAAGATCAATGCTTGGCTGACCTGATATAGTTGATACCACTTTTAATCCATCTTCAGACATTTCAGCTCCGTCAGAGCATTCAAGTTCCACATCAGCGACATCTCCCACAAGCAAAGTCTCGCCAAAAATATCAACACCTGACTTTGCATGCTCCATAGGGTGTTTTTCAGCAAGGACCTGACCTTTTTTAACAAAAGGGGAATCTCCCCGGGAGGTAAAATCAATAGACCCATCTTCGTTTACAACCCCTGCAGAATCATGTTCAGTATTAAAATGATAAACAATTTCAGCAGGCTTGCCAACTTGTACAGGTTTACCTATGGCAACATTGAATTTTTCAGAAGGATCCTTGCAATTTTTAATAAAATCCCGAATCAATCTGTCTTCAACAATTCCATATTTAATACCGCGCTTTTTGATTAATTTTTTTATGGGCTCAATATCTTCAGTGCCAAGCACAGTTTCGGGGACTCTGATAAATGCGACTACTCTGTCTTCAGAAATTCGCAAATCAACAAATGCTCCAAAGGCAGAATCAAATGCAGATGACTCATCAACTTTAGTTTTCTTACCTGTTCTGTCCTGATTTTCCATTATTTCATCGCATAATTCCTGGGCGATCACTTCAGATTCCACCAGTAAATTGCCCACAAGGGTTGTAACTCCGCTTTCTTCAAAATTATTAAGCTGTTTTCTAAAAGCCCTGTCTGCATCTTTTTTTGTTATAATTTCTCTATCCACAAGCTCTTTGGCAAATTGCCTGTCTAAAAGCCTTGTTTCAATTAATGCAAGTTTTGCAAAAATACGGCTTAAATCTTTTCTCCTCAAAAACTCATTTGTTACAAGAACTCTATCAATGGTTAATCCTGTCTGTTGTTCGGATTCTTTTGTCTCTAATTCATCCCTTGCCTTTTCAAGCTCACCCTTTGTTATATATCCATCATTAAAAGCCAAAGTACCAAAATCAGGTACTTTTTCATAATCATCTATCACAACGCCCACAGCCGGCTCTGAACCAATACCTGAAAGCTCAGGTTCTACTTTTTGAACAACGTTTTCAATAATAATATCAATTATCTCATAGACTTCATCTTCAAACCCCCCTGCCATATCAATATCAGTATTGGTTTTTTCAGGGGCAAAGGAAATTTTATTCCTTTTTGCGATTGTATCCATCATAAAATCAGTTTCCTGTTTTGCAATGGACATTGCTTTTACAAGATTATCCTTATTCAGAGTAATAGTTCTTGAAAGCAGTTCATCCAATCCTAGATAGGTTTCTTTATACTCTGCCTCTTGTTTTGCTTTTATTAAAGATTCTTTTAACTGGACAATTTCCTGATTTTTGTTATTTATTTTAGCTAAATATTTCTCATCATTATTTTTTAACTTAGTGGCAAGTTTAAAAAGTTTTGCGTTTTGATGTTTTGTAAGTTTAAAAAGGCGCTTTCTTTCCTGAAAATTCTGGAAAATTTCATATTCATTCATTATTCTTAATAACAAATCATCATTATCCCAGGGTTTTGCAATATATTGATGAATCGAACCTTCATTTACCGCATCTACTATTGCATCAAAATTAGAATATCCTGTAATTAGTATGCGCCTTGATTCAGGACTTAGTAGAATACTTTTCTCCAAAAATTCGCTTCCATTCATTCCAGGCATTCTCTGGTCAGACATTATTAAAAAAAAATTTTCAGGTGAACTTTCAAGCAAACCCATTGCCTGCTCTGCATTTAACGCTGAGATGATTTTATTAAACCCTTTTCTGCGTAAAACCCTTCGCATATTTTTAACAATAGGCTCATCATCATCTACAACTAAAATTGCATATTCACCGATATCTACCATAATCTTTATCCTGCCTCTTTAGGCATTTCAAATCCATTTCGTGTTGCAATATCCTGGAACTGCTCATACAATTCAGTCAATAAAGCTGAATAAAGATAATTAAGTTTATCAGACTCGAGCATTTTATATTCTTTTAATATACCTTCTATTTCGTTTACGTAATCTCGATTCTCAAATCCCTTGTCCAACCTTTGATTTAATTGTTCTATCTGATTATTCAATGTTTTTATTGTTTTCTCATGGGTCACAGAGCTATTTTTTAAATCAGTATTTAATTTATATAATTTAGCATTCTGATCCTTGGCAAGTTTGAAAAGCCTGGTATTCTCAATGGCAAACTCATATTGATTCAGCCCTGAAGTTATCTTTGCTTTAAGATCATGATTATCCCATGGTTTACTTATGTATTTATGTATTGATCCTTTATTCACAGCTTCTGTAATGGCATCCATATCTGAATATCCTGTCAAAAGGAATCTGATTGTTGCAGGCGATATCTCCTTGGCTTTTTCAAGGAATTCAGATCCTGACATTTCAGGCATGCGCTGATCTGAAATAATTAAAGAAAAAGGTGTTGAAGAGGTATGCATCCTTTCCAGAGCGTTTTTACCTGACTCCATATAAACATATTTTACACCTATACTTTTAAGAAATCTTCCTAAAGATTTGCCCACCTGTTCTTCATCGTCAACAATCAATACTATATGGTCAAATTGTCCTGCCATTGATCCTCCTAATGATCTTACTGACTATTATGACTGCCGCCACGATAATAATAATTAAGGTATTTTATAATAGCTTTTTAATATGAAACTAAAAATTTATTGATATTTTAATCTTATTATAATATCATTATCGTATTGTTTCAATAAAAATTAATACTTTACAAAAAAAAAAATCAAAAAGTTTCCAAAACACTTAATTTGTCTATGATGAGTGTGAATATGTTGGAGAAAGCCTATGAAATCAATACCCCAAATGGCAGAAGACTTAAATATTTCGTCGGGCACTATCAGGGAATATTTAAAAAGATTCCAAGAATTTTTTCCTGACCCTGTGGAGCACGAAGGAATAAAGGAATACCCTCCAGAGACCTCAGAGCTTGTGACAAAAATATATGGGTATTACCAGGATAGTGGTATGACAAAAGAAGAAATCAGGGTTAAATTAGGAGGGGCAATGGCATTGGAGACAAATCCTGAGCTTGCTGCTGCCCTTCAGACACAGAGCGTCCCCATGGATATGGAAAAATTTGATGCCCTGGGAGAAAAAATTGAAAATCTTACCAAAGTAATTGAAAACCTTATTGGAACAATCTCGCAATCCAATGGCGGTCTCAACCTAAACGCCACAGGTAAAGCAAAAAAAATCCAGAAAGTTGAAGAAATCAATGCTCGAATTACTGATATTTTAGAGATGACCAAAGAAAGTGCACCGGAAAAGACTAAAGAAAATGTCCTTAATGCAGACGGGACTGTTATATTTTCCTTTGGCAAACTTTCAAAAAATGCTGAGGATGCATTAAAATTTTCCAAAGCCAATAAAAAACCGTGGCTTCACATTGATCTTCAAACAGAAAAAGACCCTGCAAGAGCAGTAAGGATATGGATCGCACAATCTGATATATCTGTTCTGAATGTTGCAGGAAGAAGCGCAAGCAAGATCCCGGGATTGAAAAAAACTGTTAATGATATTATCGCTTCAATATTATGATAATTAAAATTGGATTTTAATTGATGGCGGACAAAAACAATAATAAATCACAGATTTTAATCATTGATGACGATCCTTTTATCTGTCAGGTACTAAAGAAACAATTTGAAAAATTAGGATTTCAAACTCTTTATGCTTTGACAATTGCTCAGGGTATTGACCTGATCTTTACCCATAAATTTGATGTTGTATTCCTGGATGTAATTCTACCTGACGGTAATGGGCTTAAAGCCATTAACAAAATCAAAGAACATCCGTGTGCTCCTGAAATAATTATCATTACAGGGGCATTTGACCCTGAAGGGGCTGAACTTGCCATGAAATTAAAAGCATGGGATTATATTCAAAAAAGTTCTTCTCAAAAAAATATTCATTTCTCTCTAATAAGGGCTCTTGAATACAGGAAACAAAAAATATTTAAAAAAAAACCGCTTAAAAGAGATTCTATTGTTGGCAACAGCAGGCAGATTACTGCCTGTCTTGAAAAAGTTACAAATGCTTCAAACAATGATTCCCCGGTATTAATAAGAGGCGAAACAGGAACAGGCAAAGAGCTCTTTGCCAAAGCCATACACAAAAACAGCACAAGGAATAAAAATGATTTTATTGTGGTTGATTGTGCCGCATTACCCGAGCACCTTGTTGAAAGTGTGCTGTTTGGACATCTAAAAGGCTCTTTTACCAGTGCTGCCACAAATAGAGCCGGTTTACTGAAACTTGCCGATAAGGGCACTTTATTTTTAGATGAAATTGGCGAACTTCCGGTTACTATTCAAAAAAAATTTTTACGTGCTCTGCAGGAAAAAAAATTCAGACCCATTGGCAGCGAAAAGGAAATAACAAGTAATTTCAAACTTATTGCAGCAACTCACCGTGATTTATCAAACATGATCAAAGACAAAGATTTCAGAGAAGACTTGTTTTTCAGAATAGCTTCTTTAAGAATCAATATTGCCCCTTTACGAGATCGCAAATCAGATATACCCTTATTGGTAAAACATCATATGGATCGGAAAAATAAACTTTTTGATGGACCTGCCCAGGAAATATCTGATGAATTTATGAATGATCTTATCCAATATTCCTGGCCCGGGAATGTCCGTGAATTGTTCAATACATTGGATTATGCAGGAAGTGAAGCGTTTATGGAATCGATACTATTCCCTAAACATTTGCCTGACTATATTCGGACATTTAATTTACAAAAAAAATTAAAAAACGGTAAAGAGACCGGCGAAAAAGAAAATATTATTAAACTCAGCCTTAAAAACTATCTTGGCAAAATGAAAAAACAATATTTAATAGATCTAATGCAGTATACCAATGGCGATATTAAAGCCGCCTGTCTTTTATCTGATCTCTCAAGGGGACATTTATATTCTCTGTTAAAAGAATTTAATATCAAAAGTTCATAAACCTGTCATGTTTTTCTGACTGTCATATTTTTCTCACATAATCAACATGCTATTATCTATAGAGTTCTCTTCCTGCAATGGTTTTGTTTGAATAAATTATTGGCGCATATTTTGCATATAACATTAAAAACACCATTACGATTTCATTACATAATATTCTTTAAAGGGAAACAAATGAACCTTGTTCTTTTTACCCATCCGAACTCTTTAAAAGATGGGATTTTACTTCACAGCATTGTACAACATGAATTTCATGGCTCCCCCATCGAATTGATTAATAATTTTGATATGCTTAAATCAAAATTATTAAATAGCGCTTATCAACCTGATAAAGAAATATTTATCATTCTGGCTGAATCCAAAAACAGGCTGAATCAATTAACATTTTTTATTGAATTGCTGGAAAGCAAACGCCTTGTTTTAATTATTCCGGACAATAGTGAAAAAACCATTTCAACGGCTGTAAGATTTTTCCCAAGGTTTTTCACTCCGGTCAGTGACACTTATGAGGACCTTTGCAGTGTATTAAATAAAATGATCAAATAAAAAAATAAAATTTAAGGACAACATACGGAGGTTATTACAATGGCTGAAGCTTGTATGGCAATGGATCAGGCTATCCGATCCATGACAGTAAAAACAGGCAAGTATCTGACCTTTTCCCTTGATGGTGAAGAATATGGGATTGGTATATTAAAAGTTAAAGAAATTATTGGTATGCTGCCCATTACATCAGTGCCAAGGACTCCTGAGCATGTTAAAGGAGTAATTAATCTCCGCGGCAAGGTAATTCCGGTCACAGACCTCAGGTTAAAATTTGCCATGGAACCAATAAAATATTCAGACCGGACATGCATTATAGTAGTGGAGATTGATTCAGAGGCATCAACTCTACTTATGGGTATTGTTGTAGATGCAGTATCAGAAGTGATGAATATCAGAGAAAAAGAAATAGAAGAAACTCCAACTTTTGGCAGTCAGCTCGATACTGAGTATATTCTTGGTATGGCAAAAACTGAAAATGGAGTAAAAATTCTTTTAGATATTGACAAAGTATTAAACAATCAGGAAATCAAGGCGATAAAAAAATCAATCTAACCAGAGGGAGTTGTAACCATGAAAAACATTAGTCTTGGCGCGAAATTAATCATTTCTTTTCTTTTAGTCGGGTTGGTACCATTTTGCATTATAGGTACATTATCATATATCAAATCCAATAATGCACTCTCTAATGCTGCCTATAGCTCACTTAAAAGTGTAAGAGCCATAAAAAAGAATCAAATAACTGACTTTTTTAGTCAACGCAAGAATGACATGGGCGGTCTGGTAGAAACCGTAAATATTTTACGAAGAGAAGCCTTTAATAAACTCAAAGCTATTCGAGATAATAAAGCCAGTACAATCAAACTGCTCCTTGATCAGGCATTGATTGACATCAAAGCCCAGCAGGACAGATCCATATGCACAAAAGGAATGGCTCAGTATCAATACTATATAAAAACAGGGCGGAAAACCCCGGAATATAAACGTTATACAAGCATCATTGATGGATTCATAAAAAGCACTGGCTATTATGATTATTTTATTATTGATATGGATGGACTGTGTGTCCACACCCAGGCAAAAGAATCTGACTATCAAACCAATCTTCTCACAGGAAAATATAAAGGCACTGGTCTTGGCAGAGCTGTTGCAAAAGCAATTAACGGCAATATTGTATTTGAAGATTTTGCTCCCTATGCTCCTTCAAACAATGAGCCTGCTGCATTCATTGCAGCTCCTGTAATCAATAAAGGACAACAGACAGGAGTCGTTGCTCTGCAATTTTCTTTAAAAAAAATCCAGGGTATTTTAAATGAACGTACCGGATTAGGTGAAACAGGTGAAGTTTATCTGGTCGGTCAAGACAAACTGATGCGGTCAGATTCTTTTCTTGATCCAGAACACCATAGTGTAAAAGCTTCCTTTGCTGATCCTGATAAAGGTAAAACTGACACTGAAGCAGTACGTCTTGCATTGGAAGGGAAAAAAGACTCACTGGTCATAATTGATTATAACGGAAACCATGTTTTAAGTTCATTTACAGCCATTGATTTCCTTGGTGTCCGCTGGGCAATACTTGCTGAGATTGATGTTGCAGAAGCTTTTTGTCCCAAGGATTCCAATGGAGAATATTTTTTTAAAAAATATATTGATATGTATGGATATTATGATCTTTTCCTGATAGATCCCAGTGGGTATTGCTTTTACACTGTTGCCAAAGAATCTGATTATAAAACAAATTTTATTAATGGTAAGTTTGCTGATTCCGGACTTGGGAAACTTGTTAAAAAAGCTGTCAGCACAAAACAATATGGCATTGCGGATTTTGCTCCCTATGCTCCAAGCAATAATGAACCTTGCGGATTCCTCGCCCAACCTGTTGTACATAATAATAAAATCGATGTCATTGTAGCTCTGCAACTTTCCACAGAGGCGATTAATACAATCATGCAGCAAAGGGAAGGAATGGGAAAAACAGAAGAGTCCTATCTTGTTGGCTCAGATAAACTTATGAGATCAGATTCTTTTTTAGATCCTGAACATCATTCTATAAAAGCATCCTTTGCACAGCCTGATAAGGGTAATGTTAATACAAAGGCTGCACAAGAAGCGCTTGCAGGTAAAGAAGGGGCTGAAATAATTATTGACTATAACGGCAATCCTGTTCTTTCAGCATTTACACCTGTAAAAATAGGTGATATCACCTGGGCGTTGATTGCCGAAATTGATAAAGCAGAGGCTTTTGCCAGTGTCAGATCAATCAAATGGGCTATTATAATAACTACAATTATAAGTGTTATTGCAATTATTTTAACAGCTTTATTAATAGCCCGTTCCATTGCTAATCCCATCAATAGAATCACCCATGGTATGGATGAAGGGGCAAACCAGGTTGCATCAGCAGCAGGTCAGGTATCATCTTCCAGCCAGTCCCTTGCCCAGGGGTCTTCAGAGCAGGCAGCCTCCATTGAGGAGACTTCTTCTTCCATGGAAGAAATGTCGTCCATGACTAAAAAGAATGCTGAAAATGCAAGACACGCAGACAATCTCATGAAAGAAGCCAACCAGGTAGTGGGCAGTGCAGATCAATCCATGAAAGAGTTGACAACATCCATGGCAGAAATTTCCAAAGCAAGTGAAGAGACCCAGAAAATCATTAAAACCATAGATGAAATAGCTTTTCAAACTAATTTGCTGGCTCTTAATGCAGCAGTGGAAGCGGCAAGAGCCGGCGAAGCAGGAGCAGGTTTTGCAGTTGTTGCAGATGAAGTAAGAAATCTTGCCATGAGAGCTGCTGATGCTGCAAAGGACACATCTCAATTAATTGAAAGCACCATTAAAAAAGTTGATAAAGGATCAAATCTTGTAACATCAACTAATAAAGCTTTTATTGAAGTTGCAGAAAGTACAGGTAAAGTAGGCGAACTTGTTGCAGAAATATCCGAAGCATCCAAGGAACAATCCTCCGGGATTGAGCAGGTAAATATAGCTGTCAATGAAATGGATAAAGTTGTGCAGCAAAACGCTGCCAATGCCGAAGAATCTGCGTCTGCTTCAGAACAAATGAGTGCCCAGGCTGAAACACTTAAAGATTATGTTGGAGAGCTTGTTGCACTTATTGCAGGCAATAAATCTGTACAATCAAAAAACCAGGCAACAAATCAGGGCTCCAACAGAGTATCCATGGAAACAGATAATATTGATCATACAGTGTATGAAAACAACCCGCATTTAATCACAGTATCACATGGGGCAACAAAAAAAATTACGCCTGACCAAGTAATACCGTTTGATGATGATGAAGATTTTGAAGACTTTTAACTCTTTTAAAGAAGACAAGCGATGACTATAGAAACAACTCAAAAACTTATGGAACAGCTCTCTTTGGAATTTGTACTGGTTGATTCCTCAGATCCTGACAGCCTGGTCGAATTACTCCCTGTTTTAAAAAAAATTAAAAAGACATATAACAGCTTATCTTTTAACGATAAAAATTTTCTTAAGGCAATCAAAAAAGCTATTCAAATCATCAAAGATATTAAAGACAAAAAAGTCTCAAATATTGAAAAAACCTATAACTCAATGTCAAATCTTATCTCTGAAATGGAAAGTATAATGCATTCTCTTATCAATACTGATCCTGACACAGATGCGCAACTAAAATCCGATACAAAAAATAATAAAACCATTGAAATCGAGAATGCAAAAAAATGTCTTGATGAATTTGCAAAACTGGTAAGCCAATTTTGCCCCGGGGAAATTCCCGATTTAGGTGCCATGTTGAATATATGTGACGAACTATCCCTGAAAACAAAATTTATAGACTCAGATATTCTCCATGAAGTTGTATCCGGATGTAAAAATTATCTTGAAACAATGACACTTGAAAATCTTGAGGACACAAAACCAATTGAAGAAGGCATATTGCTTGTCAGAGCATTCCTGAATCATGCAAAAACAGACGAAGTCTTTATGTTTGATACTTCTGATGTAATGGAGCTCCTAAATAAAAATTGCAGCACAATAACTAACCTTGTTAAAGAGGAGCAGGAAGATAATCCCGGTGAAACAACAGATGAGAATATCCAAGTGGAAAAGGAACCTGAAACTCCTCAAAAAATATCTGATGATGACCTTGAAATATTATCTGATTTCATATCAGAGGCAGGTGAAAATCTTGACAGCATTGAAGTCTCTTTGATTGAACTGGAAAATGATCCCACAGACAATGAAATAATTAATAATATATTCCGACCATTTCATACAATCAAAGGTGTATCAGGGTTTCTTGGTTTAAAAAAAATCAACACCCTTGCCCATGCAACGGAAAATCTATTGGACAGTGCCAGAAGCGGTGATTTCCTTATTAATGAGCATGCTACAGACCTGATTCTTGAATCTGTTGATACTTTAAAAAAACTTTTACAAAAAGTTGAAGAGGGTATGGAACTGGGCATAAGGCAAGATGATAGAGAGATTGATATTGATATCTTAGAAGACAAGCTTAAAAAACTTCAAATAAGCCTCTCTCACCCCAACAAGCAACCCCTGGGAGAGATTCTTGTTGAAAAAGGTATTGCAACTCAGGAGACAATTGACGAAGCCCTTGCTTCCCAGATAAATAATCCTGATAAAAAACTCGGAGAAATTCTTATTCGGGACAAAAACATTGCCCCAAAGGAAATTGCTTCAGCACTGAGATCTCAAAGTCCTAAAAAGAAAAAAATTGCAACCCAGGTTAAGGTCAATACTGAAAAACTGGATAACCTGGTAGATTATGCAGGAGAACTTGTTATAGCCCAGTCAATGCTTAGACAATCAGCATCAAAAGACCCTGCATTACAGCAAAGTGTTGCCCAATTCGGTCAAATAGTAACAAGTATGCAGAACCTTGCAATGTCCATGAGAATGATTCCCATAAAAGCTACATTCATGAAAATGATACGCCTTGTCAGGGATCTTTCCCAAAAATCCGGTAAAAAAGTCGACCTTAATATGTCCGGAGAAGAAACTGAAATTGACCGCAACGTTGTTGATGCTCTTTATGAGCCCATGGTACATATGATTCGAAATTCTGTTGATCATGGTATTGAATCAAAACAAGCCCGAATTAAAAATGAAAAACCAGAAACAGGAAATATTGCTCTTAGAGCGTACCATAAGGGTGGAAATATAATGATTGAAATTGAGGATGATGGTAAGGGACTTGATAAATTCAGTATACTTGAAAAAGCCATTGATACCAACCTTATTCCCAAAGATGCTGAACTCACTGATGAAGAAATTTATAATTTAATCATGGAGCCTGGGTTCTCCACTGCAAAGGAAATCACAGATATCTCCGGCCGCGGGGTTGGTATGGATGTTGTTAAAGGCGGCATTGAAAAATTTCGAGGTCAGCTGAGTATTGATTCATTCCCGGGTAAAGGCACAAAATTTACCATAAGCCTTCCCCTGACTCTGGCAATTATTGATGGCATGCTTGTCAGGGTTGGTAAAGAAAAAGTTATAATACCGACAACAGCTATTAAGCGATCTTTTAAACCGGAAAAAGAAAATTGTTCCACTATAAAAGGAAAAGGGGAAATAATTCAAGAACGCGGCTCCCTTATTCCTCTGGTTAGATTAAAAACTCTGTATGGATTTGATGATGATTCACGCCCCCCATGGGAAAGCCTTGTTGTGGTTGTGGAATCAAAAAATGAGCAGCGAGGTCTGATAATTGATGAGCTTCTTGGCAAGGATGAATATGTCATAAAAAGCCTTGGAGCAAACCTTGAAAACATTGACGGTTTTGCAGGAGGAGCTATTTTGTCAGATGGTAGAGTAGGGCTTATACTTGATATACATGGTCTTTTTGAATTGATATCTCAATAATTAAAAGGAAATACAGTGAAACAAATAGTTGGTGTTGCAGATATGAAAATTAGCAATAGTCCTGATGATTCTCTGATGACTTACTCTCTTGGGTCTTGTATCGGGCTTGTAATATATGATCCTGTGGTAAAGGTCGGGGGTATACTTCATTATATGCTTCCCGAATCACAGATTGATAAAACAAAAGCACAAAAGAATCCATATATGTTTGCTGACACCGGTATACCAAGGCTTTTTAAGGGAGCATATAAATTTGATGCAAAAAAAAACAGAATGAAAATATATGTTTTTGGAGGGGCTCAAATTCTTGACCAAAAAGGATTTTTTAATATTGGCAAACGCAATTATATGGCATTAAAAAAAATGTTTTTTAAAAATAAAGTTATAATTGATACCGAAGAAACCGGAGGAGAAGTCAATAGAACAATCAGGCTGGAAATAAAAACAGGCGAGGTTTTTGTAAAGACCTCAGGCAACAGGGAAATAAAAGTATGACTAATTTAAAAGACCTGATAAAGGACATAAAATCTTTAAAACCTCTTCCGGCTATTGTAAATCAAATTACAACGGCTATTGATGATCCTAATTCTTCTGCTGAAAATATAGCGCAAATAATACAATTTGATCCTTCAGTCACGGCAAATCTTTTAAAACTCTGTAATTCTGCTTATTTTGGACTTCCCAACCCTGTTGATTCCATAAAAGATGCTGTATCATTACTTGGTATGGACCAGATTATTGAACTCGTGCTTATAAAATCCGGTGCAAAAGCTCTTTCAAAGGAACAAAAGGGTTATGGTCTCCATGAGGGTGTCTTATGGAAACATGCAGTTGCTTCTGCTGTAATTTCTAAAGAAATCTGTAATAGAACAAATCTTGGTAATAAAAACATTATATTCACGGCATCTTTATTAAAAGATATTGGTAAAACCGTGCTTGACAGATATGTTTCCAATTCTTTTGAGAAAATAATAAAACTTGTGCAAAAAAACGGGTATAGTTTCAGGGAAGCTGAAAAAAAAGTCATTGGAATTGACCATGGAGAACTTGGTGCAATGATTGCCACAGAGTGGAAATTCTCAGCTCAAATGATAAACATTATTCGCCACCATCATCTATCAGATATATCCCAGCAGAAAAACATTAATATTGCAATTGTATATCTTGCCGACTGTATATGCATGATGATGGGGGTAGGTCTTGGGAAAGACGGGCTTGCCTATCGTTTTCATGACACTGTTATTAACAATCTTAATATTTCACACGAGGATATAGCAATGATAATTGCTGATTTTACACAAAAAATGCAAACCATTGATATGCTTATAAATATTAAATAATTATGGTGGAAAATATGACGTACTCAATTTTATTGGTTGATGACTCCTTACCCATGAGAGCAGTGCTTAAAAAAACCCTGAAAGCTGCTGGATATTCTAATTCTGAATTTCACCAGGCTGCAAATGGAAAAGAAGCATTGGATATGGTTAAAGATAAATGGATTGATATTGTGATAACAGATTATAATATGCCTGTGATGAACGGAATGGAGTTTATTATAGAGCTTAAAAAAGATAGTACGTTTAAAGATACCCCTGTAATCATTGTATCTACTGAAGGAAGTCAAAAAAAAATTGATGAATTTAAAGCCCGGGGTGCAACCGGGTATATAACCAAACCTTTTACTCCTGAAACAATCAGGGAAACCATGATAGATATACTTGGAGAAATGCATGATGGAGAACTTGATGAAGACGATGAAGAACTCGATTTCTGAAGTCTTAGAAACTATGTTCTATCTTCCTGTTGAATTTAAAGAAAATTTAGCTCCTGAAGAAATAAGCTTAATAAAAAAAGATATTAAGACAGGATGCAGGTTAAATGTATCGGGGAGTTTTCCAGCCACTTTTCAACTTTTTATCCCGGACCCTTTACTAATTGAGATGACTCAAAACTTTATGGGAGAATTAAAAGAAAATTGTACAAAAGAGTATCTTTACGGAACATTAAAAGAAGCCTTGAATATGATAGTAGGGAATACACTAAGGGCTATGAAAACCAAAACGCCCCCTGAACTTGATATCCCGGAAATTATCAATAATAGCGATATGGAATCAGGCTCCTTGATAATAATTGAGACCATTAAAGGAATAATGGCAATGCAGATTCTGATGAAATAAATTCATAAATTTTGGGAGATAAACGTGGAAAATGATATAAAGGTGCTTATAGTTGATGATTCTGCAATTGTACGTAAAGTATTTGCTGAACAGCTTGCAAAAGAGAAAGGCATCAAAGTTATTGGCACAGCTCCTGACCCATACGTTGCAAGGGATAAAATAGTAAAACTTAAACCTGATGTAATTACCCTTGATATTGAGATGCCTCGCATGGATGGCTTAACTTTCCTTAAAAAACTCATGAAATTTTATCCGCTTCCGGTTATTATTGTGAGCTCTTTAACCGGAAAAGGAAGTGCCATTGCCCTTGAAGCTCTTTCCCTTGGGGCCCTTGAAGTTATTTCAAAACCTGACACTGCCTATTCTGTCGGTGATATGGGAGTACAGCTTGCAGAAAAAATCAGAGCAATTGCAAAAATAGATGTTAAATCTACATCACGAAATCAAAATGCTGCAAATCCTGACGTCAATATTAATTCAAAAGCTCTTATTGAAACCACCAATAAAATCATAGCCATAGGAGCCTCCACCGGCGGAACAGAGGCTATAAAAAAAGTATTAACAATGATGCCTCAAAACTCTCCCGGGATAGTTGTTGTACAACACATGCCTGCAAAATTCACAGCTTCATTTGCCGAAAGATTAAATGAACTTTGTGCAATGCAAGTAAAAGAAGCAAAGGATGGTGATTCTATTCTCAATGGACAAGTCCTTATAGCTCCAGGTAATTTTCACATGCTTGTAAAAAGGAGTGGAGCAAGATATTTTGTACAGATCAAGCATGGTCCCCTTGTTCATTACCAGAGACCTGCTGCAGATGTTTTGTTCAAATCAGCTGCAAAATATGCAGGTGCTAATGCAATAGGTATTATCCTTACAGGTATGGGCAAAGATGGAGCCTGTGGCATGCTTGCCATGAAAAAAGCAGGCGCTGTAAATATAGCCCAGGACGCAAAATCATGTGTTGTATTTGGCATGCCCAAAGAGGCAATTGATATTGGAGCTGTGGATCATATAAAACATATTACCAGTATAGCTAAAACTGCAATTAATATTTTAAATTCAAAATAAATCTTGGGACAAATGATATCTGCCACCAAATTAAGCCGCGCTCAATTTAAAAAACTTACCTCACTTATTTATAAAGAATCAGGGATTGTTTTAAATGAACAAAAATATGAACTTTTGAGTGCACGACTTGCTAAAAGAATGCGCCTGAAAAAAATATCGTCAATAACAGACTATTTAAAACTCATTGATAATAATACAAACGAATTTATTGATTTTATTGATGCAATAACAACCAACCATACTTTTTTCTTCAGAGAAAATGCTCATTGTGAATATTTAATCAAAACCCTTGACACAAAAAAATATATAAAAATCTGGAGTGCAGCCTCTTCAAGCGGAGAAGAGCCATACTCCATTGCCATTCAATTGGCTGCAAATGGTTTTCAGTTTGAAATATTTGCATCTGATATTTCAAACACAATGCTGGAAATCGGTCAAAGAGCTATCTATCCAAAAGAAAGAGTCCGATCTGTTCCTTTGCCCATGCTGCGAACCTATTTTAAAAAAGGCAAAGGAGCCTATAAAGACCATGTTAAGGTTAAATCCTCAATAATAAAAAAAGTAAAATTTGCAAAATATAATCTCTTGGAAGAGTCCCAATTTCCCGACTCAATAAAATTTGATATCATTTTTTGCAGAAACGTAATGATCTATTTTGATAATATTACAAGAGAAAAAGTCGTCAACAACCTTTTAAAATCATTGAAACGTGGGGGACACCTCTTTGTGGGTATGTCTGAAAGCCTGCAAGGTATTAAAAATAATCTTAAAACTATTCTTCCCAGTGGGTACATAAATAAATCCTAAATATTTATCGGTAGTATTAATAAAAAACTTTAGTAAAATTTTTTATTTTGTGAAACCATTAACAATCCTTATAATAATAATCAGGTTTTGATTTTTTTCTTTTTTTTTCAAAAAACAGAGTAAACTTGAAAAATTCATAGAAAATCACAGTAATTGTTTAGATATATCCCACTACAAATGCAGGCAAAACAGAACAATCTTAAAAGATAACAACCTATTAGGTAAGAGATTGAATTTTTTATAAATCCAATGTTTCACAGCTTACAACCCAATAGAATCAAGCTATCCGCGTCCAATACAAATCCAGGAACGACTTCCAGTAAAATTTTGGGTTATCAGATTTGACTTGGAAATGAATTTAAAATAGAAAGTATAAGACTTGCTAACTCTCTAAACACAGGACGATGAAACATTGGATAATAATTTAGACAGCAAATTGAATTCTTGCCCGATTCTAGTTATTGATGATGAACAACCTATCCTGGATCTGCTTTCACGAGGTCTTACGAAAAAGGGATATACCGTAGATACAGTTAAAACCGGCGAACAAGGGTTGCAGAAAACAGAAATCAACCAATACAGCCTTATTTTCACTGATATGAAAATGCCCGGTCTTTCCGGGGAACAAGTCCTTCAATATTTAAAATATATTCAAAAAAGTGTGACCCCTGTTGTGGGCATGTCAGGGACACCGTGGCTGCTTGATGATTGTGAATTTGATGCTGTATTGCCCAAACCCTTTTCAATCAAAGAATTGTTAAAAGTCACCAAACAATTTGTTGAATAGATATTATCTTTGTTCTATTCTTTTCATAATTGTTTTAACCAGACACTTTTTTCTTTAATGCCATAAAATTACCAATCAAAACAAGGCTTAACCCGAATACTGATTGTATATTCCATATATATCCTTCTAAAAAGGAAGAAATCATCAATGCCACAACAGGAACAACCATAATTGCATAAGAAGCTTTATCAGCACCTATTTCGCTTATCAGAGTCAAATAACTGCCAAAGCCGAGAATAGAACCAAAGACCGCAAGGTAAAAAAGTGAAAACATATATGATCCTGACAAAGATATGGTAAACTCCTTACCAAAAAAAAGTGCCAGTAAAAAAAGAATAATAACCCCATAAGTCATACCAAAAGCATTTGCCTGGATAATTGGAATTTTCTGTTTTGAATTCCTTGCCGATACAATATTCCCAAAAGATGCCATTAAAACACTTACAAGGCATAGGGACAAGCCCTGCACATTTTTATCAGAAAAATCAAAGGTTTGAATTTCAGGAAGAAATATAAAACTTATGCCGACAATACCAATAATAGCGCCCACCACCATTTGAGGTCTTATGGATGTTTTTAAAAATATTGCTCCGTTAAATATGTTCATAAAAACTATGGAAGAAAAAGTTACTGCCACAACTCCACTTGTTATATAGACTTCCGCAAGATAAACCATCCAATAATTTATGGAAAATAAAAGAAATCCAAAAAGAATTAAAAAAAGATGTTCCTTAAAAGAAAATCTCATATTAAGCCCTTTTATAAGACAAAAGATCATTAAAATACAGGCTGCAAGAGAAAATCTATAAATAATTGAAACAAGAGGATCAACAGATCCAAGTTGATATTTAATGGCAATCCAGGTTGATCCCCATATCAGAATAGTAACTATATACAAAAATTTATTTTTCATTCCATATCCATTCTTTTCATGATCTCTTTTATTTCTGTTTCAAGCTTTTCTTTTTGCTCATGGCTCAGATCAGGTGATGCAAGTTTTTTTTGAAGGTTTAACAAAATCATTTCCTCACGATATTCGTTGCAGGTATATTTATTATTAGAAGAGCTCATATTTTAAAAGCCTCCCGTCAAGCTGCCCAAGTCTTAAATTTTTTTTCCATTCAGGTTTTAAACCAAGAAATTTTATATATTTCGGATCACCAAAATACACATAAGCAGCAGATCCTTTGCATTTTTGTTTTAAAAAATCACCAATGGCTTTATAAAATTTATCAAGATTTTCGCCACTATTAAGCCTTATGCCATAGGGTGGATTGATCACGATTATATGATTATTTAACGGTTCAATATCTTCAAATCTTTTCTCAAGGACCCTGACATTATTCCCATAATGAATGCCCATTAAATTTGTTTTTGCTGCATTAACAGCATCTATTGAAATATCGCTTCCGGAAATCATGCCCTGTTTGGTCTCTTTGATCCCGGCATCAGCTTCTGCTTTGACTTTTTCCCAAATAGAGCCATTAAAATCCGGCAGCATCTTAAAACCAAAGTTTCTACGAAAAATTCCACAGGGAATATTGCACGATAGCATTAAAGCTTCGCATAAAAGAGTGCCTGAACCACACATGGGGTCATATAAAGGTCTTGTCCCATCAAAACCTGACATTTTTATGATTGCACCTGCAATAATCTCCTGCATGGGAGCTAAAACGGTCTTTTCCCGATATCCCCGTTTATGCATGGCACCTCCTGATACATCAACACTTATGGTGGCAATATCTTTTCTAATATGGAGATTCACCAGAAAATCAGGGCTATCCTTATCAACATTGGGACGTCTACCTGTCATATCCCGGAAATAATCGGCAATGGCATCTTTTACTCTGAGTCCTGCATATTGGGAATGATTAACTTCACTGTCAGATACATTACTTACAATGGCAAAGGTGTTTTTATTTGTAATAAAATCAAGCCATTTTATGGTTTTGGTGTTTTTATAGATAGCGCCGCTATCAGGGCAGTCAAATATTTTAAGGGGTGCTAAAATCCTTGAAACCATTCTTGACAAATATACAATTTTATATAAGGTTTTCTGATCAGCCTTAAATTTTATACCCATATATACAGGGTCAATATTTTCAGCGCCTAATTCTTTAAGTTCCACTACTGCCAGATCTTTAACACTCTCAGAAACCTGGGCAAAATATCTTGAATCTTTTTCATAATCATATACCAGGGCATTTTCTCTTCTTTCTCTTCCCTTACCCTTTTGTAGAATAACTTTTGATTTTTGTTTTTGTTTTTTTACCAATTTATTTACCTGTTATAGGATCCTATTGCCAATATATCTGCAATATTTGCCTTCTTGTTTTTAAAAGGCTTAATTTTGGCAACAGGACAAGTCATAATAGTTGAAATACCTGGGCCATGACCTGCAAGCTTGCAATCGCTGTGAACAACTATTCCAATACTGATTGCGCCCTGTAAAAACGATCTGCCATAGGAATTATCATGATCCATAAGAGCTACAAGATCACCAAACCGCATTTGATCAAGACCATACTTCTCAACTGTTGCAGGATCACTTGTCATTACATCATAATCCCCTGCACCAACGTGTACAGCTCCCACTCCCGAGCCCATACATTGAGCAGGGATTATGGTTGTTACCGCTATTTTGAGTTCTCCATTTCCTGTTTCTTTTATATTTAATTTATTCAATAATTCAGGATCAAGATTAAAAAGTTTTATATCAGGATAATCAAGGAGTTTAAGCCCCTGACCCTTTGCTCGTATTCTGATTTTGTCTTCATAACTTAAATTTTCAAGGCTTGCATGATCAAAATCAACCAGAATATGTTCAGATCCGCCATGGTGACCTGTTACAATACCAATTGCACCCTTTGCTTCCCCTGATAAAACTTTTGCTTCATTTCCAATGCAGGCATAAAGTTGCAAAGAGTCATTGGGAAAATCCATTGGGTTTGAGGCATTACCAGTGCAACTGACACCAGGCTCTATATGATCGCCTTCAAGACCAAATGCAGAATCACCAACCTTTACATTTAAAGTTATCCCCCCAATACCGGGAAGCAAAAACGGCTCTCCCTTGTGGTCAACCTTCCACCCCCGCCTCATCCTGGGAGGTCCTGGTTTGCATTCAAGAAAAAATTCTATAAGTTTTTTTTCATTTGTTTTAAGCATGATTATCTCCAGATATATTTGATAATAAATTATTTAGTTTTTAAGCTTTAAAAGAAAAGGCAACCCTGTAAGCCCGATTATACCGCATATAACATACATATACTGCAATCCAACAATATCTCCTAAAAATCCTACGATCATAATTGCAACTGCCCTTGAAAAAAAAGCAACCATCATAAAAAGCCCATTGGCAGAAGAAGGGTTTCCCTTTGCATTTTCCTGAATAATTGCCAATAATACAGGAGTTACAGCTATGATTGTAAAGCCTGAAACAGATAACATTACAATCTGAATCAAACCTGATGTAAACAAAAACAAAATCAAAGCAACAGGAGCAATTAAGATTGCCCATAATAGAACTTTTTTTCTACCCATTAAATCACTTAAGGTGCCTGAACATAAAACTCCTGCGATCCCAAATGTTTCATAAAGGGCAAGCCCTGCCCCTGCAAGAAAAATATTTCCGGTCTGGCTGTTAATATAAACAGGCAGGAAAATACCCATGGCAGAATGCATGAATGATCTTGAAATCAATATCCCGGAAACCGGATAGAATACATGTTTTATCTCTTTGACAACAGACATGATAGTAATTTTCTCAAGAGAAGTTTCCCTTTTTTCCAATGGAGGAAGAATAAAATGTAAAAGCAGAGAAGTCATAATAGCAAGTAATGCTACAGGATAAAAGGTTTCAAGACTTAAAACGGAAATCAGACCTACTGCTATAATTGGTCCCAAAGCCCTTGCTGTTTCACCCCCTGCCATATAAAAACTCATGCCCCTTCCTTTTTTCGAACCGGATGCCTCTGCAGTTAAAACAGGTGCAGGAACATGATATAAGGCAACACTTGTCCCGGCAATAAACAAGAGAACAAGCAGCATATAAAAAGAATTCACAACTCCGATCAAACACATGGGAATTGCAGTCATGGAAGGAGCAAGAACAATTAACCATCTTTCAAGCCTGTGCCTGTCAACAAACACACCCATAAAAGGATTTAATACAGAGGGAAGCTGAAGCACTGTTGAAAGAATACCTGCCCTGCCAAGTGACAATGAAAGCTTTTCAATGATAAGAGGAAGCAGGGGAGGAAAAATTGACGTATAGATATCATGAACAAAATGGGACAAAGAAAGCACTGCTACATTTAAAGTATGAAACTCTTTATTTTCCATTATTATTTATCCTGTTATTTCAGTTTATTATTTCCTATTTTTTCCTGATGGTACCAAATTGGAAAAAACCTTGGAAACGGTGATGTTTATCACAAGGTCAGCAAGGGGATCAAGGGGAGTAGGATCAATATTTAAGATTACAAGTTTTGCATTATTATTCTTTGCAATCAAGGGCAGACCTGCCGCAGGCTGAACCACAAGAGAGCTGCCAGCAGCAATAAAAAGGTCTGCTTCTAAAGAAACTTTTTCAGCTTGTCTTAAAATATTCTGGTCAAGGGCCTCGCCAAAAAAAATAACATCGGGTCTGATCAAAGAACCGCATTTGCTACATTGAGGAGGCAAATGCTTTTTTAAAAGTTTATTTACCTGGTCCAGATTAAACTTTGCATAGCACTCAAGGCAGGAAAAAGCCCTTGTTGTGCCATGGAGTTCTAAAATATTTTTTGATCCTGCTTCTTTATGCAATCCGTCAATATTTTGTGTGATTATTGATTTTACCTTGCCTGTTTTCTCCAATTTTGCAATACTTTTATGGGCAATATTTGGTTTTGCCGCATCCAATGCCGTTGACCTCAGTTCTTTAAAAAAATTCCAATAATATGATGGGTCTTTAAGAAAATACTTTATATTTGCATATTTATCAGGGTCATATTTATTCCAGCAGCCATCCTTGCCTCTATAGGTAGGGATACCGCTTTCAGCAGACACTCCAGCCCCGGTAAAGATTACTATATTATTTGAGTTATCAACCCATTGATTTAATTTTTCTAATTTCTCAGCTAATTCCATGATCTATTTATATATGATTAAATATATAAGGACAATAGATGGACAAAGAATTTATAAACTTAAAACTTCGTCCATACTTCCTGAACGATAGCCCTGCAAATCAAGGGAAATATATTTAAATCCCAGGCTTTTAAATTTTCTTACAATATTATTGTTGTTTGACATAATTATATGCATTTCACTTTCACCAACTTCTATTCTAGCCATATCACCATGAACACGTACTCTTGAATCATGAATACCAGACTTAAATAAAAAATCCTCAGCCTGTTCAATCAATATTAATTTTTTTACATCTATATCAGTGCCATAGGGTATTCTTGAAGCAAGGCAGGTCGTTGACGGCATATTATAATTTGAAAGGCCTATAAATTCTGCAATCTTTGGAATATCTGGTTTGCCTATACCTGCAATCTGCAATGGGAAAAAGGCACCTCTTTTTTTTAATGCTGAAATACCAGGTCTGTGCTCATTCTGGTCAGACAAATTCACTCCGTAGGCAATATCTTTAATTTTATATTCCTTTGCAAGCTTCTCCATAATATCCATTTCTTTTTTTTTACAATAAAAGCAACGATCTTGTGTATTTTTAGCAAAGGCTGGGCTGGCGAGCTTTGTCTGATGTATAATTCTATGATTAATCCCAATTTCCTTTGCAATTTTTTCAGCAAATTTTAAATCTTTTTCAGGGAAGACTTCCGAGTCAATGGTAATGGCAACTGCCCTGTCTTTTAACACATCAAAAGCAGATTTTGCAACAAGGCTTGAGTCAATACCGCCTGAAAATGCTATGATCAATGATTGCTTTTTTTTAATAATATTTATTAATTGATCTAATTTATCCATTTATTTTAAATACAACACATTATTCTTTGAAGCAATACTTGCTCCGGCAATTCAACCAGATATTTATTGACCATCACAGAAAAACGCGATATTATAAATAACACTATCGCCTTACATAATTATTTTACAATAATTTTTCACGTATAGGTTTAAATTTTGAATAAAGCACTCAACCCTACAATTCTTGTTGTTGATGATTCTAAATTTGTGCGAATAACTGTTCAAAAAACGCTTGAGGAAAAAAATCTCAGCGTATTTACTGCAACAGACGGCAAAGAAGCTCTTAAATTTCTTACATCTGCCAACAGCCCTGCCATTGATATTGTACTTACAGATTTAAATATGCCTAATATGGATGGTGCCGAGTTATGCACGGCAATACGTAGAAATAACAAGCTCAAATCAACCCCTGTAATTTTTCTTACATCCCAAACCGGACAGGAAACCGAAAGTAAACTCTTTCGGCTTGGTGCTACTGATTTCCTGATAAAACCTTTTATAAATGAATTGCTTATTGCCCGCATTCTTATCCACCTTAAAAGTCAGATGTCAAAAAGTTATCTCCAGGGCGAAATAAACAAGCAGACTGTGCACCTGAGACATTCCAAAGAGGAAGCCGAGGCTGCGAATATCGCCAAAAGTGAATTCCTTGCAAATATGAGCCACGAGATACGTACTCCCATGAATGGTGTCATAGGCATGGCTGACTTGCTCCTTGAAACGCAGCTTGATTCTGAACAACAAGATTTTGCAGAATCAATTAAAAAAAGTGCTGAGGCTTTATTAACAATAATCAATGATATTCTTGATTTTTCTAAAATAGAAGCAGGAAAACTTGAGCTTGAATCCATTGATTTGGATTTGAGAAAAATGCTCCATGATATCGGTCAACTCATGGCAACAAAAGCTCAGGAAAAAAATATTGATTTTATTTGTTCCATAGATAATAATGTCCCGAATTTTTTAAAAGGCGACCCTGGAAGGCTTAGACAAATACTGATTAATCTTTCCGGAAACGGGATTAAATTTGTTGAAAAAGGAGAAATTAATATCAAAGTTTCCCTTGACCACGAAACTGATTCTGACGCATTAATAAAATTTGAGGTTAAGGACACAGGAATTGGAATCTCAAAATCCCAGCAGGAAAAATTATTTAAATCATTTTCCCAGGCTGACACTTCCACAACACGAAAATACGGAGGCACCGGATTAGGTTTAACCATCTCAAAACAATTATCAAAATTAATGGGTGGAAAAATTGGTGTTGAAAGTAAAGTGAATAAAGGATCTAATTTCTGGTTTACCGCAAAATTAAAAAAATCTTCACCTGATACTAATTATGTGATTGGAAAATATTATTTTGAAAAATTAAAAGACTTAAAAATCCTGATTGTTGAAAGAAATAAATCCAGCAGAGATACTCTGAGTCAAATTCTTAAACCCTGCGGTTGCGAGTGTAAACAAGTTGCAAACACCTCTGATGCTCAAAAACTTATATTAAAGGCAGTCAATGACAAAGCCCCTTATAATTCAATATTTATTGACATGAAAACAGATAGGCGAAATATTGAATCAGGCTCCCTTGCAAAAACAATCAAATCAAACCATGAAACTAAAGCCACCCACCTTGTACTATTAAATTACCCCATGGAAAGACTCAAGCTATCCTTATTAAAAAAAAGCGGGTTTGATGATCAGATATCAAAACCTATCTATGATTTACAGGTTTTTGAATGTTTAAAAGATAAATACACAGTCAATTTGAAACCTAAAAATATTAAAACAAGATTTGGTATTGAAGAAAAAGATCTTAAAAGCCTTGGTGCAGGGACTAAACTCAATATCCTTTTAGCTGAAGACAATAAAATGAACCAGAAAGTTGCAACTAATATGCTCAAAAAAATCGGCCATTCTTTCCAGATAGCTGAAAACGGTAAAAAAGCAGTAGAAGAATTTAAAAAGAATAATTATGACCTTATCTTAATGGATGGACAAATGCCTGTCATGGATGGGTTTGAAGCAACAAAACAAATAAGGGAAATTGAAAACAACTCAAACAGCCCAAAACATATTCATATTATTGCCTTGACTGCAAATGCCATGAAAGGAGACAGAGAGCGATTTCTTGCTGCCGGAATGGATGATTATCTTACAAAGCCTGTTAAAAAAGATGCCCTTGCCAAAGCAATTGCAGTTGTATCTAAACCTGATATTAAACAGGAAATTGAAAAAGATGAAATAATAGACCTCAATGAATTAATACAGATAATGAACAATAATAAAACCCTTATCAAAGAATGTTTTGATGGCTTTATTCAACGCTATTCAGGAGAAATAGCTCAAATTGATAATGCAATAAAAAATGCAGACAATAAAAACGCCTTAAGTCTTATTGAAAATTTTCGAGATTGGGTGAAAAACCTTGCATCCAAGCCTATTATGGATGCAGCTTTTTCCCTTGAAAGAGCCTTAAAAAAAGGCGATACAGAACAAGTCAATACACAATTTGACCTTTTGAAAAAAAGAGGTGATGATTTACAGGATTTTATTATCAGATATTCCATTAAAAACCTATTTATGAAATTTTTAATTGTGGATGATGAATTTGTAAGCCGTAAAAAAACAGATAAAATTTTATCTAAATATGGTGAATGCGATATGGCATTAAATGGATTAGAGGCACTTAATGCTGTGTATCGAGCATATAAAGCCAATGGTCCTTACAGCCTGATTTTTTTAGATATAAATATGCCGGGGCTAAACGGAGTTGAAGTAGTGGAAAAAATCAGAACCTGGGAAGAATTGAAAAAAATACCTATAAAAGACCGCGCAAAAGTAATCATGCTTTCCGCAGATGATTCTGAACAGGCAAAAGCCTCCTCTTATATAAAAAAATGTGATGCCTACATAGTTAAACCTATAAACAAAGCCAAAATTGCAAAAGCCTTTAGCAAAGTCGGATATATTTAGCTAAGATTTATCAAAAGGCAAGTGTGTCGCGCCCGATATTTTTTATCATATAGTTCTGACTTCTCAATAATTGTTCACACATTTCTTTGTCTTTATTGCTCAAATGCTGATTTTCATATGAAATCATTTCCGGTCTGAGCTTATCAAAGTCTATGGTTTTTATTATTTCAAAATCATACCCTTCTGTATCTATTTGTAGAAGGTTTAACCTATTGATATTATATTTTTCAACAATATTACCAAGTGTTGCGCAGCAAACATTCTCATAAGTGATATAATCAGAAGTATTCCGAGGTAATTTAATCCCTTCCCGCTTTGCTCTGCCAGCTACATAATTTCTTTTTATTTGATATTCAATGGTTTTTTTATTAAATGAGGCAAGACCCGTAGCCCAACGAGATTCAGATATTGAAATTTTATATAATTTTTTTATTCCTGGTTTTTTGCCAATTGCAACATTTTCAAGAAAAATTTGTCTCTCTATTTTATATATTTTTTTTAACTGATTTTCAAATACGATTTTCTGGGGTTCGACAATTATTCCTCGCCATCTGTATTTTTTTACAAACTTGAAAATCGGATCTTTGCTATATCCATCATTTCCACCAATTTGTATAAAAAAGAAATCTTTTTTATTTTTTGCCAATTCATCTATGGCAAATTGAAGGGTATTTTTCTTTGGAGTAAAAAAAAATTTATAATATAATCTTACAAAACCAAAGTCCATACTTATGATTTGCAATTTTACCTGTCTTAAGAATTTTTTAAATTTCATATTTTTTATTTTTAATATTTTTGCAAGGCAGAGCTAAATTATATGGTCTAAACTGTTTTTCTATCAATTTAGGTGGGTTGTGTCAACTCAAAATAAGCATATCCAGCAATTCTCGGTCAATATATATGAACAAAGCAGATACCCGCTCCAGAAGTCTTACCTGTATACATAATCTTATAGACAACCCAATTGTAACCAACCTTTACAGACCGTCTCAATTAATAAAGAGATTATATATATTGACAAATTTTTATATTTTACAAACCATACTGGATATAAAATATAAT